>CAZFUU010000007.1:3913-18977 GCA_964522565.1 uncultured bacterium
TCAACACCTGATTATCGCCGGCAGCATTAAAGTTTTCAATCCGGCGGCCAAGAACTTGCCGTGCCCCATCGACAAGCGCGTTCACTTTAGAGTCTTCTAAAAATGGGCCGGGACGCAGATCCGCTTCAGCGCCCAAAATCGCTTCCCGCGCAACAGCAATCCAATCCCCTTCCCGTTGTTTTCGTGACTTCGTGCCATGCATTTTTGACTTATCCGTTTTATTTAAATAATCGTCGACTCCTGCTCCAGGTCTAATTTCAAAAATGTTCGGTGTTAACAAGAATGGGACCGCCCTTTCCTGCGCCATAAATTCAAAAAGCGCTCGTACCCGTGCAACATCAACCGCATGGCCTTCTTCATTAAAGAAATCTTTCCAATCGCCTTTTTCGGTGGCGATTTCGCGCGCGATGGACATCAGCTCACCCATCAGTTCACCTTCTTCGTCGTCTCTGAGGGGATAGCCGATGGCCTGGTTCAGATTCGCGGCAATATCGATCCAGCGGTTTATTTTTGTCATCCTTTCGAGCAGAGGGGTTTTTAACCATATTTCCAATTCTTCTCCTGACACAGGATCTTCGAGGGCATCATCCCAGCCAACCAATCCGACTATGTTCGCCAGCATGGCATCAATCCAGCTCATTGCAAATTTGCGGTCGGCCGCAATCTCACGTCCAAACAGGTTTTGATACCGCTTAGCCGCTTGAGAGTCCACAAAAGAAGAGGATGCGGCGTCCTGGCGGCCGATAAATTCTGGCGCGAGCTGGGTCATCTGTCTCAGGAAGGTCAGAATTGCCTCGTCGCTTAACTGGCCGTTCCGTTTGACATACTGTTCTGCGGCCGTATGGAGGAAACCCACAGGCGTAACATTCAATCCCGGAGCTTCATTGTATTTGGCGCGATGATAGGCAAGATTCTCTTTTGTAATTTCCTCGGCGAATTTTTTGTTGAGCTCCGGATTCGCGTCATGCCGCTGTGAAAAAGTTATCAGGTCGTCAAATTTCTTTTGCCATTTGTCTCCGTCTTCAACCCGTGCACCCAAAAATGCCAGCAAAAGCGCCTGCTGGTCGCGGTCGAGGGCGAGCATGCCTGCCGAAATTGTCGGATAGGATTTGCCGAGAATTTTTCCGACGGCTTCGTAATAACGGTTCGCGCTGTCAATGGAAGCGGCCAGCCGCACAGGATCACTCAACTCGGCGACAATACCTTTGCTTTTCTCGCGCCATTTCTCCAGATCGCGTTCCTCCGCGGCGGAGCCGAGCCAGGCCTGAACGAGCATTTGGACGAGGCGGCTGGTTTTGAGGGTTTCCGGATTGATTTGAAGATCCTTGACTTTAAAAACCGCGCGGTAAAATTCCTGAATTTCCGGCATCAATTCCTCAAGCTGTTTCGGATTGCTCAAAATCCCAAAAACACTCGGCACGCCGCCAGCGACCCAGTGCTGCGAGATCCATTCTTCCACGCCCTTTTCCGCCATCCCGCCGAGTTCGGCAAGCACGGCATTCCACATCATCCGGTTTGCGCGCAAGTCGTCAATGGCCACATTCTCCGGAATATCAATCGCAAATGACGCGCCGGCGGTTTTGAGCGCCGCTTGACGCGCGCGGGCCAGATCAATCGCCTTTTTGACTTCGTTACCGTTTTTATCAATCCATTCAACGACCTGTTTCATTTTAGCGGCATATTCCTGAACGCCTTCATCGACCATACCGGAAATAACGCCCATTACCTCGTTTCGCGCCCTTTGGCTCTCATAAAAACTGTTTTCGTTATTCGCATCCTTTGGAATATCTACCCATTTGTCTTGATATCGTAATTTTCCCAATTCATTCGCCAAATCTATCGCCCGATTTAATGTCTCCGGACTTTGGACCAATCCCATTACTTGAGCATGCTTATATGCATAAATTTCAAATGAAATTTCATCGTGCGCCTGAATCAGGAAATTGAAAAATATGCCGAAATGTTCACGCCGGGAAAGATCAAGCGCCTTTGTCTCTTTGCCTTTCGGGCGCGTCAATCGATACTCTTCCAGCGCGCGTTTCAAGGCAATCTCGATTTGATCTTTGTTCTGCAGCATCTTCGTAATGTCCACAATCATCAATTGAAGCTGGGCCATATCCATTTCCGGATGAAGAAGCATATGCGTCGCCAGTCCGGAAGAAAGAGCTTCCCTGAACGCCTCAGGGGACTGCCGATCATGCAAAATAGGCGCTCTCTCCTTTAATGCGGAAGACAGGTCTTCAATTTCAGGAATTTGTGAAATTCTCTGCGTCAACTGATACCACCTGTAAAACGCTTCCGATGACAATCCCGCCGGCAGCATCTGCATCTGCGACTGAAGTTTTCCAAAAAGCCCCGGGTCGCGAAGGCCTGCGATGTCAAAACCGGTCAATGCGATCGCCTGGATCACATATTTCAGGTAACTATCCAGTTTTTTCGCCATGCTCGTTCCGGCCGGAAACACCCCGATTGCCTCGAAGTTAGCACCCTGATTCTTCATGAGCATTACCATTTGAATCGTATCGCCCAGAAGCGTCCCCATTTGCGCGTCACGCGCCAAAACCGCCAAAATCCGAATCTCGCGCAGGTTGTTTTCATAGACAGCCGGTGAAATTCCATCGTAATAAAATTCTTCGTATGATCCAAATTTGCCGATCAACCTTTGATAATTCCGCCGCATCAACACGTCGCCCGGATAATTCTCGACATATTTTTTGAGCGCGGCTATAAACTCATCAAATATGCTTTTGGTCAACACGGCCGCAGGCCCGGAATCCGCAACTTGCCTGAATACCTCACCTGTCTCCAAAACACCCAATTCAGCATAAAACCGGCTGACCGGAGACATGCTTTCCCGGACATCTTTGAAGAAACCATTGACTTTCTCCGCGTCCCATTCAGACGAAGCTCCCAAGCCCTGGAGATTAACGATTCCTTCACGAACCATCGTTGTCAAAATCGTGGCGAGCAAACCCCGGTGCCGAAGATTACCCAAGAAAGTAATTGTGTCTTCGTATCCCAACTCTCTCGCCATTGCCTGAAATTCCGGAAAGCGCTGTAATTGCAAATTCCAATAATTCAATACCGCGAGAGATCCAACTTCAAGTGGTTTACTCGGCGGCGGCGAAAAGAACACGTGGTCGAGCGAAAGCCCTTCGTTGCCCGGCCCGATTCCGCTGAAAAACTCCAACTGCCAGCCCACATGCCTCTGAAAGGCAAGTTCCGTTTCCTGATTCCAAACCAAAGGCCGTCCTTTGATTTGTTCCATTGTATTGGCGTACCATGCGATTTCATCCACCGCGCGGTTTAATTCCGCCATCCAGTCAAACGGCTTTTGATGAATATCCGCCTGCCTCTGTTTTCCCGCCAAGAAGAGCATTAAATTAAATTCCAGATATTTAAAATTCGGGTCATGCACCGGACCGCCAAGGTTAAACATCTCTTCCTGTTCCAGGTACAAATTCATTGGAAGCAATAGCTGTGCCGGCATCTTTTCGCTCATCGCGAGTCCTGTGATTTTCCGAACATTTTTTAATCGATCCAGGATCTCTTTACCCGCTTCGGTCGTTAAATAACCGGCAAACTCAGCCATGGATTGAATTTCTTCTGCCGAATAGTTTTCCGCAAGGCGGTTGGCGAGCGTGTTAATATCGACCACAAAATAAAAGTCATTATCCTCCTTCGGATCGTGGCGAATTCCCAAGGTATTCAAAACCACGGCAAGGGCATCTTTGATTTTTTTACCATCATCTGTCAAACCCGAATCCGGCGTTCGGGTTGGCCTGAATTCAGGTATCGATTCGGAATTTGTCAACGCATTATCGGCTTGGTTCTGGACATCCGAAGAAATTTCTGGATTTTCTTCGACACGTTTCGCGACATCAATCGCGGCTTGGCGTTCTTTTTCATACCGATTAGAAACCAGCGCATCCGGTTCAACCGCCGGCAGCACGGGTGCTTGATCCGGTTCACGGGGTACTTCAACTACCGCCTTACCGATGACAGGATTAAAATAATTGCTGCCGTACCAGGCGGGATCCAGGTTAATTCCACTTAAACGCAATTTTGACTCAAGCGCCTGATTAGCTGCCACAAGCGTCCGGCCAATTTCGTTCAAAAGCCGGCTGACCGTCAAATAGGCCTGGATACCATAAATTTCAGAATAAAACATCTCCAAGTGTGAAATC
The DNA here is from genome assembly GCA_964522565.1 of uncultured bacterium. GTDB lineage: Bacteria > Omnitrophota > Omnitrophia > Omnitrophales > Danuiimicrobiaceae > CAZFUU01. Next base: position 8,101 of record CAZFUU010000007.1, read on the forward strand.
TCGCCGCGTTCGAATCTCTCGCGCGATTGCGCCAACCTGCGGCGGATATCTTCACGCTCCGCCTCAATCATCCGATAAACATCGGCAAACAATTCAACATCCAGAAAAGCCCGGATGTATTCACGCACTTCTTCATTAAAGATCTGGTTAATTTCAAAAAATTCGTTTAATCTTCGCGCGTGGGCGGCTTTATATTCATTCCATGCCGCGCCGCAGTCCATTGTAAAAACGGCCTGTCCGCTAACGCTGAAATTACCCTCACCTTGGAATCCCCCTGAAATTCCTGCGTTCGCGCGCAAAGTTCCGAAAAGAAATGTTAAAAAACCGAGTTCTTTTTCTTTATACAGCGCTTCTCTCGCTTTTGAAACCGTGTGCTGTAGATCTGGGCTGGTCCGGACAATTTCCGAAAGACGGGCATCTGTAGTTTTAAAATGTTCGAGGATTTGATCAATGTCCAGATAGCGAATCTGGAAAACTTCATCTTCTACGGAAGGCGGACCAGTCGCCGGAGGAATTTCGCCTTCAGCGACCTTGTAAAGGACATCGTTTTCCTGAAGATGGCGGTTGAACACTTCTTCCAGGTACACTTTTGCTTTTTCCAGTTCCGCCAATACCACGCTAATCTGAAGCCGGACTTCATCCATACGCCAGGGGATTCCCGAACGATCTTCCAATTCGTCAAGTCCCTGCCGTGTCATTGCGGCCTGTTGTTTCACAGCGTCACGCATGTCTTCCAATGTCTGGTATATATCCAATAAAACTTGTAGTTCCCTGTAAAGGGTCCGGTAACCCTCAACAGCGCCAGTAACCTTGAGGCGTTCATCTTCATTGAGCGTCCGAAAAACCTGAATCTGCTGTTCAATCCGTTCGGCGGCCTGACGGGCCTGATATCCCGTTTTGAACCATTGTGTATCAAATATATTGAAACCAGCTGAAACAGAAGGATCTTTGGACTGGCCGGAGACACCGGCTGTGACATAAATCGAGCGAAGCCATTCTTCCAGTATATGTCTGGGAATACTTCCGTCCATATTTGCCGCACGAATCCGCTCCAACTCAAGCGCCGCGGTCGGATGTACCACTTCTGCCATACGTTTCTCGACAACGGCCTCATCCAGCGGACTAAATTTTCGCGCACGCGCACTCAAAACTGGCCAGTCTTCAACCAAATAGCTCACCGGCAATCCGTCATGATCCTTCAAAACCTGAAGGCGATCCCGCAGTTCCTTTTTCAACATATCAGAAATACCGGTTTGTTCAGGATTCTCAAACAACTGTTTCAATTCTTCGAGCGCCGCTTGCCGGACATCCCCGTCCGTATCCGCCAAACGGCGAAGCAATTCCGCATCCATCTCCGGCGGAGTAACAATCATCAGCCGCTGAACTGCCGCACGATAAATTTCACGCCGCAACCCCGCGACAATCTCCCTGACATTAAGCAAATGTTGCTCCAACGATTCCGTTTTCAGATCATATTGCCCACGTCGGCTTTCCGGAATTTCCATTACCCGTTTTCTACGGTCAGCAAGCTGCTCTTTCAATTTCCTTTTTTCCAGCTCGCGAAAGCCCAACTCCATGAATTTTCTATTTAATTCTTCGTCGAGAATCCGCCCGTCCGCTTTCGCACGGCTTCGGAACCTCTCATACCGGATACGGGATTCCATAAATTGAATCATAGCGGCCTGAACCTGCGGCTTAAAGCCGCCCGCTTTTTTAATTCTTCCAACAATTTCGTCAACTTTTTCCCGCGTAGACTCCGCCGTCATCGCCTTCCACATTGTCTCTGAAATATCCAGGCCCTGGAGATCCCGCAAGAACATGCCCAATTCCTTGATCGCAAGTAAAAAATCACCTGCCGTCGTCCCACTCAATTGGATGTTCAATTCATTTTCCATCGCTTGCCGCAACCCGTCCAGATCAGCCGCCATCCGGTAATAATGCCAAATCGCAACCGCATGCGGCGTAATTTCCGCATCATTTAACGTCTTCATGATCGTTTCAAAGAGCGGTTGATTATTCTCTCCTGAAAAAACCTTCTGTTTTTCTTCATGCTGACGATCGAACTCAGCAAGCAAATCACGTATGGTTCCGGGGACCACATCCAACTCACGGCTCATTTTCCCCGAGAAAAACTCACGCTCCTGCATCAAACGGGTTAATTCGCGTTCTTCCTGAGCGATTTGTGTCTCAATAGCTTTCTGATTGGTCTCGTCCGCAGTTTTGCCTTTAACTCCTAATTTTAGGATTTCGGCGGCCCGTTTCAAAAATTTAATTTTGACATTCTGTTGTTCGATCGCCGTCAAAAGGGCTTCGTAATCAGTCAACATCTGATTAAATCCGACGCGTATATGGCTCACCTGTTCGGCTTCCTGAAATTCCTGAAGAATGCTTTCTGACTCAATGAGATGCATGATGAGCCATCGCGGACCACGGATTTTCATGCCCACCTGAATCCGTCCATAATTATCGACGCTTTGTACCGGCGTTCCCACAACCTGAACACGCTTGTCCTCAACCGCACGGTCAATGTAACTTCCAGGGGAAAGTTCCGCTATATTACCTGAAATGCCAACTTCATGAACATTTAGTTCTCCTCGGGAACTTCCCGAATAGACATTCCCATAACTCCCTATGGGGATTTTTGTCAATTCAACACCCGGAAATAACATTTGAGCCGGTGAAATGCTATACATGCTTCCCCGTGCGGAACCAGGCGAGAAAAAACTGCCTGTTATTGCCGGTTGGTAATACCAAGAACTAAGTCCGGCCAAACCCGTCGCGGTCGGATTGGCCATAAACTTAACACTGTTGACAAATAATTGCATTTCTGCAGGCAACCCCGACAATCCAACGCCAAAACTGAGAGGTCCTAACGGCAAAGAAGGCGAAAGGAGCCGCCCTAATACCTGTAAATGTCTCGGTTTTCCCGGTGCCACGCGGTCACCATCACGCTGGGATGACATTTGATAGCTTACCTCAACCTCAACAAGCTCCATCCTGCCACCCGCCAAAAACCAGCCCATAGGATTATCCCACTTTCGCTGCCACTCCTCATGCCTTTGAAGCTGCTGGAACCTCGAAAAATTACGAAGACGGGCAGGCCTGAGCTTCTCTTCAATCACGGCTTTCAGAATTTCTTCCGGCGTTGCCCCTTTGGGAATTGCAAGCCCGTCCGCCGCAGCTTCAATTTCGCGCCAATTTTCCTCATCAATTTCAGGAAACGCTTCACCGGCCGCCCTTAATTTAACCAAAAGCCGCGCCCGCTTCATTTCAACAACATGAATGAAGTTGTCCAGAAAATGGCGGTTCCACGGATTTTCTTCTTTTTCCAGCCGGCCCTGAATCATTTTAATCTGATGATCGTAAAATGAAAGCAAACGGTTACGGGCAATATATTGGGGAAAGTTGTGAAAATATTCTTCGTAAATCATCAACATGCGTTCGAGATTATCCATGTCCAAGACAAGCAAGCGCGCCTGTTTTTGATATTCCAGTTCACCAAAAGGCCAGCCATGCCAGGGATTTTTTTCAAAAAGTTCCATTCGCCGGTCAAGCGAGTGATTTCGATAATCCAAAAATGACGCGACGGGGCCTTGCCCCTCCAAAATCCGGAAAATACGGTTTATTAATTCGGTCTGATTCTTTTGAATCGTAGCATCAATTTCAGCCAATTTTTTTTGACTATTTTTTTCTATCTCGGTCAATTGTTCGATGTCTTTCCGCGTCTCGCGATCCAGTTCTTTGATCCGTTTATTAATCACCCTTTCCCATTCTTCCATCGCTTTTCGGGCTTCGGCGATTTTTTTCTGATTCGCGGGGACGGACGGATCGGCCTCTGCGCTTTGCAGAAACTCCAGAATTTCCATTCTCAATTTCGCGTTTTCTTTAACTGCCCTATCATGTAGATAACGGTACAACTCAGCTTCGTTTCCTTTACTCACCAGATTTCGCAAATAGGCCAGGCGTTCTCTGGCCTGTTCAATATCTCTTTTTCTGGCCTGTAACTGATACAAGTCTTCTCCGATTGATTGTTCAAAAAGCCGGGTATCTTCAATAATCAGTTGCTCCGCTCCGTCTGTAGAAGCATACCTCTGTAATTCCGTCAGCGTCCGGCTCATGGCGGTCACAATCTGGTCCTGTTCAAGCCGAAGGTTCCTGAGCAATTCATCTGAATTAATGAGTGCATTCTCTGGAACGATTCCAAGTTCCGCAAATTGCCTGACCACCTCGTTAAATTCCGTCCCCTGCCGGACCGCAGCGGAATATCCATCGCCCAAGTAGGCCTTGAATGTTCTCACCGCCTCCAGAAGGGCTTCTACTTGCTGCCGGTTTTCCCTCAGTTGGTTATAATAATTAATCACTTCCACCAACCGCTCCGCATCAAATGCACTAGCGGGCTTCCCCGAGCCAAACCTGACACCAGAAGCCATCAACGAAGAAAAAATAGAAGAAACCAACGTGTCAGTAAATTGCACATTAATGTTAATTTCGCGGATAATTCGTTCGCTGCGGTTTGCAAAATTATCCGCAAGCGCGATTTGTGCTTGAACCCAGGCCAAGCGGTTTTCCCGCGAATTTTCCTCAAATGTTCCACTGCCATCTTTCTCATGGTCAGCCACTCTGAACAACTCAAGGACATCATCGCCCAATACAAGCTGAAACCTTGACAAATCGACGTTAAATGAAACGGAAAATTGGCGTTCGATTTCTTTTATCCGGTTAAAATCAAAACTGGATTCCCGCAATTTTTTTGCCATTGAGAGAAGGTGAGCCGCTACTGCATGGGGCTGTTCGGTCAATTGCCTGGCAACCGCCCTTGCAAATTCCTTGGGTCGTATCCATCCTTGTTCCGCGCGATTCCGCAACGTGCGTTTCAGAAGTAAATATTCATACATCGTCGATTTGAAATCAAACAGTGCATCCGCCACCTGCCACGCAAGCGCCATTTGTTCTTCCGCAACCGCGTATTTCGCGCCCGTTTCACGAGAATGGTCCCCAGGACGAATTTTCCAATTTACACCCGCGAAAACAAACCCTTCGCCGCCTGGATTTCCCGCGAATCCGCTTAAAACGCCGCCTACGCCAACAAATATAACAGGCAAACGACCAAGTTGAAGCGCTTTCAATTCATGGATTGCGGCTCGCCCCTTAAAAGTCTGCCCACTCACGCGTATTTCAAGATTGTCACCGAACTCACTGCCGTATTCTTTCAGAAAATCATCCCAGGTTTGCCCCGGCCGGCCGGTCACAAACGGCATCTTTGATATATCCGCCGACGGAATCATTCCTGACAATAACAAAGGCAGTGTTTCCCGGTTCAACTCATAAACCTGCCTCCCTTCGCCAAGCAATTGATCCACTATTTTTTCTGCCTGATTAGCCGGTTTTTCCGGTTGATAGCGTTGCAGCAATTCATGTATTTGCTTCTCAAACTCCTCTCTCAGCTGGCGCATATTCAATGGATACCGTGCCTTATTTTCTTCATATCCCCTATGGATTTCCTGAAGTTCCTGATAAAATTGCGGTGGATATTTGACACCCAAATTAATGTATGGCTCGAAATCTTCCTCGAGCGCGGCCGTTTTCACTCCAAGCGGCTGTGATGGTTCAAGCCGTTTCTGTTTATGCCAAGCATCAAAAATAGCATACCCCGTGTCAACAAGCCCTGCCCAGGTTTTGTTAATGACACCAATAATTTTCTCGGTTATATGTAGCCCTTCCGCTGGTTGTTGCACAGCCGGTGATGCGGGTTGAGTGGGCGATGCGGCGACGGGCTGAGTATCTGGCAGAATTTGTTCCTGTGCTAACTCATCTGCCGTCGGTTCAGGCGCAGGAGCAGGTATTTCAGCGGGCACCGTTGCCGAAGGAGTTTCCGATGGCGCGAGCGTAGGCATTATGAGAACAGATTCAACTCCCTCAGGCATTGGCACAGGCATTGTGGGAATAGATTCAACCAGTGCTAGTGGCGATCCTGATGTAGTTGTAGATTGTTCGGTAACAAGTTCAACCGGCGTGGAAACGCGATCCGATTCGGGAATATACCCATTCCGTTCAAGATGCGTCAAAACTTCACCGGCAAGACGGCGTAAATTTGAACCGTTTCCGATATCGCCAAAAACAGAAGCGCCGGGATTTCGGGTATACTCATCCTGAATTTCATTGGCAAGATGGTAAATGCCATCTGTTACCGCCATGTTGACTTCCTGTGACGCTGGCTTAAAGTCTTTTCGTTCATACTGGTCGTAAAATGCCGCGGCTTCTCCCAGTTCTGTCTTTCGCAGTCCTTCCAGAAGAAGCGCTATTTGACGCTGCGCTTCACGCGGATGAATTACCTTCCGGCCTTCCATATATAATGCTAGATTGACATAGATATCTGCCGCGCTAAACGGCTGTTTTGAGTCCAGGCGAACAAATTCACCATCCCTGATGCCATATGACGGCCTTCCGGGATAAAACATATTGGATAAGCCATGGCGCGCATCTTTTAAATTCTTTTCCGTCGCAAAATCTGAAATGTCAATTTCAGAAACAGAAGGAATCCTGGAATCTTTTTCAAGATCGGATGAAGGGGCTTCAGTCTCCGCCGCAGTACTTGTTAAAGACGCGGCAATTAAAGCATCCGCAATCATCCCCTGAATTCCGGCATATCGAACATTCCCTTGAGAAATCCTTTGGCCAAATTGAGAGATGGCATCCTGAGGAGGCACCATTTGCCGTTCAAGGTCAGAAAGGGACGGCGTTATCTTTGCAGTCACCCGTCCTTCCACAACCGGCGCGCCTGCAACGGTCACAAATCCCGTGCCTGGCTCCGCGGTCAATTTCAAATCATTCAAAGTATCAAACGCGTCATTAATCGCGTTCCCGATTGACGGAAAACTTCCGGATACCGACACAAGACTGCCGCCTGAAACAAGCGCAATCAAAAGCGCCACAAAAGCCGAAATAATTCCGCCGCCAATCCTGAGCCACCGCGGTAAGCGCGCAGGCGCTTCAAAAAGCACGTCCAGAGCTTTTTCCATTTGGCGCATGTTGTTATCAACAATTTTATATTGGGCCAGGAACCCAGGTTGTGATTCACGCTCACTAATGCGCTCTTTGACCTCAGAAATCTCTTGCCGTTTTTTTACCGTGTCAGCGCGCCTTTGTTCAAAAACGCCGGAAATGATAGTACCTATTTTTTCTATGCCATTCAAAATTGCTTGTTCCGCATCCGAAAGGTCGCGGCTTGTTTTCGGGGCATGATCTATGGGAGATTTTAACCCTTCGAGTTGCCGGTCAATTTCCGAGAACAGTTCAACAGATTGGTTATATCCCTTTCCCAATAATACTTTATGTTTGTCAACTGCCGCTCGGAGGCGTGCCGTCGCCGCCTGAATGTCTTCTATCTGATACCCCCTTTGCCTTGTCCATAACGCAGACAAAGAATTTCGAAGGGCATTGACCTGACGCAAAATTTCACCGGACACAACCGAATCTGTCTTGTCCCGCGCTTTTAACGCCGAAAGGCCATCCTGCAGTCGCTCAAGCGCTACCACATCTTCGACCTGCCGAATCAATTCCTCAAAAGATTCAGCGTCCTTGACACCCAAAAAGATATGCGGACGGTAACGCGACAAAATATATTTTTCCCGCGCGCCGATCGGATTCCCCTTCCCGTCCACCGCGCCAGTTGTGTAAACAAAGGCCTCGTCAAATAAGCTATCTTCGTCTACTTTTCCCTGCAACTGACGGATTTGCTCCAATGCGGATTTTTTTTCTTTTCTTTTCGTGGCACTTAAATAAACGCGGAGCAACCTGCTAAGAAGTGTTTGATTCTCGCGAGTCGACAATCCTGGAATACGGGGGAATTTTTGGGCTTCCGTCTTGATCTTATTGATTTGTTCGATGTTGTTCGGATCGATTTTTGAAGGGTCGATGACGAGCACGTCATCCACTTTTTCAATTCCGCTTTCCGCGGCGACTGCGGACAACCGTACTTTGATATCCGCGGACAAAAACTTGCCTTCTGTTTCTTCATCTTGGGGGTATTCGATTGCGGTCCGATATAACAGCAACAGAGCGTTTGATACCCGTTTTAACTGTTCTTCATTCAATCCATCTCCCAATTCAACCCGAAAAGTATCCTGCGCGTTATTAAATTCATCGGGGCTGCGAAAAATCACTTCTTCACGAAATTCCAGGATTTCGCGGTCAGTGAGAAAAAGGGGCTGTTCAAGATCCTGACCGGCATGGAGAAACTCGATCAAACGAGTGCCGGGATGTTGCGAAAATTTTTCTCCGGCACGTTCCTTGAGTTTTTCGATTTCCTGACGATGAGCCGGCTGGGCAGTTTCCTGTTCTTGACGTAAAAGCATGGAAACTTCTGATTGAAATTTCTCCTGCACTTCGATTTGTTTCTTAATCACGGAAACAATCAGATTGTAAATGATATTCCTGGAATCATTCGGCTGATGCCTAAGGTCCTTCAATCTCTCCCGCGCAATCGTATAAATCCCCTTCGCGCCAAAGATCCCATCCACTTGCATCAAAAGGTCTAACTCTTTTGGGCCGTCTATACCACTTTGCTTATTTAACTCACCCTGAATCCAGCCGCGAAGTGCTTCCATGCTTTCTACATCTGCGGTACCGGATGTAGAAATTCGTTTATTTGTCCGCACAAATTCCAGTTCCGCGAGAATTTCAAGAAGGGAATTTTCTTTTTTTCGATCAAGATGCGCTTGCCTGATATCGGTAATGACCTGGTCCAGATCCGCTTTTAGCTGTTCAGGTGTTTTCGCCTCATATATCTTTGGTTCTTCAATTTTAAAAATCCGCACTGCTTCATCATCTTTTAACGCGCGGGCACGAGCCGCCATCTGTTCATATTCTATTAATCCTCTCGATAATTCAGCGGCGGTTTCAAGATCGGATCGGAGAAAGGATCCGGCATCCGCCACAGAGCTTGCCAAAATCAAGCCGATTTGAGTATTTATTTTTATTAACGCTTCCTGGCGGGCGCTTTGCTCTTTCACTTTACCGATTTTACGCAAATCATCCGCCACATTCCTGGCAAGTATTTCATTTAATTCATTCCGCGCCAAATAGCCCGCGCCTTCTTCCGTCACTTCGAAATATTTTGAAATAAATGAAAAAGAAGCGGCATTGTAATCAATCGTCCGATCCGTTTTCCCTTCTTCCCCTTCCGGAATTCCTACCCGTTTAAGAATTATGCCCCAAACTGTAGTATCTTCGCCTTGCGCCTGAACGGGCAGTCCGAGGGAAGATTCATCCACAATTCCGGAATTACGAATGAGGAAATCGACAATTGCGAGTTGCTGTCCGGAAGTTAAAAGATTCCATTCTTTTCTATCTTTTCCTTTGATTGAATTCAGCTCGCTAACAACCTGCTGGATTTTGGCATTCATCACATCGAGCGAAATATCCGGCGAAGGAGACACAGAAGGCGGCACTCTTTCCTTCTCAAGGACAGCGGGACGTCGAAGCTCCGAACGGCCTGCTTCAGAAACCCATGTGACTTCATGATCTAAGATTCGCCTGCCGGGGAGCTGATGAATCACAACATCACGAGGCCCCAGTGAAATCCTTTCAAGCACCCGGCCCCTATTTCTAAGTTCACTCTTTACCCTGGCTTCCGGCCCGACCGTAGGAATTAGTTCCATGCCCAAATATCCTCGACCAGGCAAAGGCCAGACAATTGTCCTGAGTTCTGATTGCATAAAACCCGCACCCATCAACGGGCCGCCGTAAACGGTTTCAACATCACCCGGAAAACCAGTGTAGGCATTCCTCATCTCTGAAAAAGCGGAAGGGAAATCTTCAGGCGACAGAGATGACGAGACAACAAGTAAATTAGGAACTTCGGGCCGAGGCAAATTGACAATTCTTCCACCGGTATTGACCGGCATCATCTTCGGAGACCCGAGCTGAAAACGCGGATCGTTTAACCGGGCTGGTTGATGCGGAAGATAGACCTCCGCGAGAACCTGCTCAAGCCGCCCCGGAATTTTCCGCATGGCCGCTTCATAAAGTTTCGATTCCCTTTTCTCATCCATCGCCCTCGAAATGCGGGGAGCAATGACCAGATAAGAAATATCCTTTTCCCGCAAATAGCGCTCGACACCGGGCGTATGAAACCCGCCCGCCACAACCATCGCGATTTTCTGTCCCGTTCGCGCCATTTCATTATAGGTGTTGTCCATAAGCGCCCGGTCGCGCTTGATCGCGGCTTCATAAAATTTTTCAATCCGGGGCACGTCCTTGTCAATCACATCGGCAATCGGGGAAATCGTGAGGGTCTGGTTGTGCTTTCGGCTCTCGGCCTCGACAAAGCCGCGGAAACTCGCGACATTAAACTCATCCCGGTAGGCGTAAAAATAATCCGCGTCTTCCTTCGTCAGTGAAAAACTGAACAAATGATCCAGCACATCCGCGAAACGGTAGAGGCGGTCGAGCCGGACTTCCGATTCATTGCGGAACAGCTTGTCCTTGACGGCGTTTTCAATCGCTGAAATTTCATCAAACAGCTCGATGCCGATGGAGTCATAACTGCGGATGTAATCGAGGTATTTGAGAACATTGTCGTAGCGGCTTTCTTCGAAAGGATGCTCGGCCACTTTCTCGCGTAAATAACCGTAATATTCGCGGCGGGTCAGTTTTTCCAGCCGGAACTGGATTGAATTGGTGACAAACCGCGTCATCTCGTCCCGGGACAACACTTTTTTGAGGTCTTCGACGAGTTCGTCGATTTCCTTTTCCGCCTTGTCAAAATCGATCTCACGTTCGATGCGCGTCAGCTTGAGGAATTCTTCCATCTGCCGGTAGGGATAACGCGCGATACTCAACCGATCCGCCTCCCCCATCAACTACCGGACGTAATG
>CAZFUU010000008.1:0-17282 GCA_964522565.1 uncultured bacterium
GCATCGGATGCGACATCGGGGCTTGACCAGATGCGGTTTTCGATGGACGGCGGGGCAAGCTGGACATCATGGGAAGCATTTCAGGCACAGAAAGCATTAACGCTTCCGGCAGGTGACGGAACCAAAACGGTTCGGGTTAAATTGAAAGACAATGCTGGCAACGAGACAACGGTTGTCATCAGCGATTCAATTGTTCTGGATATGACGGTTCCGATCGGAACGGTAACAATCAATAATGACGCTGCGTTTACCAATTCAAGGACGGTGAATTTAGGCCTGACAGGGACGGATGCGACATCGGGTTTGGACAAAATGCGGTTTTCGACGAATGGCGGAGTGACGTGGACGGATTGGGAAAGTTTCGCGACGGCGAAATCGGTTGAGTTGCCCGTTGGGGATGGCGCTAAGGAAGTCCGAATAAAATTGAAAGATAAGGCGGGGAATGAAACGTCCGCGCAGATTTCAGACACCATCACATTGGATACAACAGGCCCAAGCGGATCGATTGTCATTAATGGCGGAAATGCCTACACGAACAATCGTCAGATCACTTTAGCGTTGACGGCCAGCGACGTTTATACGCCGCTCAACCAGATTGAAATGGCGTTCTCCGTTGACGGGGGAGAAACATTCGGGGCGTATGAATTGTTTCAGGACGAAAAGACGCTCATGCTTCCCGAAGGCGACGGCGAAAAATCCGTTGTTGTCCGCTTCCGGGATGCCGTCGGCAACGCCCGTGACTTTTCCGAGACAATCATCCTCGATACTGTCCCGCCCGTTATTGAATTTATTTCCGTTTCATCGGTCACGGATGCGGACTACACCCTGATTTACCGGGTCGATCAGACGGTGATTAAGGAGCGTTATTACGTGCTTGGGAACGGTGTCAACCGGCTGACATTTTATGAAGAAGATTTGGCCGGCAACGGTCAATTTTACGCGTTAAATGTTCATGCGGATCTTGGCGAGTTTGGCGAGCCGGAGCCGTTTGTGGATTTCGGCGATCCAATCGTTACGACGGCCACCGAAAGCGGGCTTGTGCTGAAATATCAGGCCGGCCGGCTGATTTCGATTAAATATAACGATGAATACGAGGTGGCTCTCCCGGAACTGGACGATGACGGAAATCTTTCCGGCGGGCTGCTGCGAAATATCAACGGCGTAGAAGTCTATTTTCGTCACGATTCCGTTTCGGGTGAAAGGGTCGTTTATGTCCGAGATCCTTCCGGAGGACAGTATTATTACAAGGCGGACGGAACGGTTGATTCCGTCAAGGATTCGGGCGGCGAGCTGACCGTATTTTCGTATGAGAAAAATGAATCAGGGGAACTTCTCAACGTGCTGACGTCAGGCCCCGACGGCACCGCGCGTTATGACGCCGGAGGTTCCCTGCTTGAAATTTTCAGGGAAGATGGTTCGGAGATTGGCTTCGACCTCGGAGTTTTGGTCAGATTTAAGGCCGCGGACGGAACGGTTATCAACTATCAAGTGGCGACAAACGCAACGGAAATTACCTCTTCATTAAGTGTACCTGAGTCGAATTTCCCAAAGCAGTTGGCCTACAGCCATGAGCGCGAATTGATCCGGGCCGTCTTGGCGGATGATACGGTTGTCTTTTTTGAAAACGGTTTGATCGTATCCGTAGAAGCGCCCGATGGAACGTTACTGGCGGAGATTGATTTTAATCTTGATGATTTCGGCTTTTTGGTGCAGGGAACCGTTCACTTGAACGGGAATCAGGAAAACCGGCGCATTTTCGGCGCCGACGGGCTTCTTTCGCGCGTCCTGACCGAAGAAGGTTTCGAGTTTGAAATCACGGATGATCAGATTACCGTTTTTCAGGATGATGAGGGAAATATTTACCGGATCAGTAAAATAGCCGAGGACGGATCCATTCTGAACGGCACAGTCACGTTAACCGACGGCACGGAGACGGTGTATTTTGGCGGGATTCCCGTGAAAACAACGCTTCCGGACGGCAGGATGCTGGTTTACCGCGAAGAAAATCTGCGGCTATATCTTGAAGACCTTGAGATCCCGATTCCCGAGTGGGATTTGATTTCGCCCGATGCCGGCGTGCTGAGTTGGAATGATTATGAAGTGGTTCAAACGCCCGACGGAATCATTGAAATGAGGTCGCCCGAACATTGGCGGTTCAAATATGCCGATGGAAAAATAATTGAAATCGCCAGCCCGGAAGGCCTCGTGGCGCATCTGTTCCCCGCATCGGGTACGCAGTTCTTTTTCACGGATGATGCGGGTAACCGTTATCAATTGTCCATGCTTGAAATTCCCGCCTCGGAAAACAAGCCGGCCGCAATCATTGATTATCAGTATAACGCCTCCGGGCTCTTGCTGAGCCGCTCCGTTTCCGTGAAACTTTCGAGCGCCACGCGCGAAAACGAGTTTGAGCATATTTTTGATGCCTCAAACCGCCTGACAGGCCTGGCGGAAAGCCTGACATCGATGGCGAGACAGTCGAAGCGGGAATTTTCTCTGGAGGATTTTGCGTATGGCGCCGGCAACCGGCTTCAGGAAGTGAGCGCCGCCGGCCGGATTTTGCTGCGCGAAGACGCGGAGAAAAATTTGCGTTTCGAGTTCAGGTTCAATTCATCCGGAGACATTATTAATGTTACGGCTATCGAAGAAACGCGATTACCGCTTCGTTCGGACCGGACGGAGATATCCGACGCCTGGCAGTCGAGTGACGGCCTTAAGAATTTTTCAGGGACTGCGATTGAAATATTGAGTCAAATTCTCGGCGACCGCGATATGCGGCTGTCGGAAAAAATAACGCAATTGTATCGCTGGGTCAGAACCAATCAGAACGAAGACGACCCGGTGAGCGCTCTTCGCATCGCCTGGAACATTTTGTCCGCGGCCGGTGAGGAAACGCTGGCAATCGAAACCCGGCCGCTTGAACCGGGCGAATACGAGGTTTGGGGGATTTCATCGGTGCTGGTTCCGGACGGAGACGGCGAAATGTCTTATCAGAATTTGGGCGCGCCGATCGGGTCGGAGGGCGGGCGAGGCGGATATCCGAACTCGGCGGGGATTATTTCTCCGTCCGCCGGTTTTTTGGCGTTAAGCGTCATGCCTCATGAAGCCGGTCGGAATTTAAAAATGATCAGCGAGCATTTTTCGGCCGTCTCGGACGGACGGTACGGTTTTTATGATTCGTTCAACCTGAACACGGGAGCGATTGCGAAGGTGTTTACGGCGCAGGATGTTTCGATGAGTTTTATTGCGTCGGTGAACGCGTTAACGGGCGGAGCTTTGTACCAGTATTTTTCAGGCGCCCCCGGGGTCCAGAATGCCCTCGGGCTGGAGGCGCAAAGTTCGTTTTCATTTCTTTCCATTCCTGAGAACTGGGAATCTTCCGCAGGGCTTGATGCCAATGACCGGGCATTCCTTTCACAGCTCGCGGCAAGACAGTGGCAATATTTCGCCGAGAACGTCAACGCCGGCACCCATTACCTCGCGCCGAATCGCGTTGAAATATCCGGTGACGCGCCCGAAGCCGTTTTATATACGTCCATCACCGATACCGCGCTTTACCTGGTTTCGCTGATCGGAGCTGTGCATATGGGTTTCTTGACGCGGGAAGAGGCAAGACAGCGCGCGCTTGATACGCTGGAAACATTATCCATCCTCGATACCTGGAACGGCCTGTTCCATAATTTTTACGTTCTGGACGGTCCGGTGCCGGAAGCCGTCAGCGCCGAGGATCAATTTGTTTCAACCATTGACAACGGATGGCTGGCAGTTTCCTTGATGATGATTAGGCAGTATTTTCCGGAACTGCCTCAGCCCCCGCCCGGAGCGAATCCTGGAGACCCGTTGCCGCCTGCTGTTTCAACCGGCGCAAAATCCCTATTGGATGCGATGGATTTCTCAAAATTATACGCGCCGGAGCGCAAACAGTTTCACGTTGGCTTCGACATGGAAGAAAACCGCTTGACCTTGTCGCATTACGGATTGCTGAACACGGAAATTCGTCCGACGTTAATCGCCGCAATCGCGAAAGGGGACGTTTCCTCCGAGATATGGAACGGAACCAAACTGGTGCTCGACAACACCATCCTTGACCAGGCGCAAATCCCGCGCGACGGAACCTATTACACATACCGCCTGGACTGGGACGACCCGGCAAGCACGGTTCATTTTATTCCGTCCTGGGGCGGCAGTATGGCCGAGGCCTTGATGCCGTCTCTGGTTATCAATGAACAGGCGATTTCTCCGAATGGCTGGGGTAAATCCAACCTGATCTATGCACGGCTCCAGCAGCATTACGCCACGAATCAGCGCGCCGGCTACGAGCTCAGGACTGCCGCTTTGGCGGATGAGGCGATTCGCAGGGTTTCGGAGAATGCGTCGGCCTATCGTTCGGATTTAAGCGAATTCATTTCCGGCATCCCGGAATTTCTTGAAATGGATCAGTTTTCGATCTTGCATCCGGCGCTGATTCCGGTCTTTGAGGACGGAAAATTGATTTCCGTCCAGTCGGGGTCTTCGGCGATTGACTGGGATTTGAATGCGCCCGGATCCTTGCGGATGCAAAACGATATTCAAATTGACTCCCTCGTTTTTGATTCCGCGGGATTGCTTTCGGGAGGGCACGTGGTTGAAACCGGCGGACGCGAGCTTGTTTACGCGGACGGGACCGTCACAAACATTTTAAATGCCGATCGTGAATTAAACACGCGGGCATGCCGGCTCTTCATGCCGGAGGGCTTGGTCTATAAGCTGACGGACAGCGCGGACGGATGGCAGGATGCGGAACTTATCGAGGCGCGCGGCATTGACGGGACGATTTACACGATAAACGGCGGGCAAGTTGTGAATATCCGGCGTCCTGACGGCACGGTGGTAACCGGAATCATTTACGGCGATGACGGGAATTGGTCAAGCGGCCAAATGATTGAGCCCGACGGGACGCGGCGCGTTTATCGGAACGGGAAACTTGACTACATCGAAACACCCGATGGGTTCAGGTTGAACGTGGATGCCGGCGGCGAGATTTACGATGTCATTTTTCCGGACGGAGTTTCCGGAACGTGGGAGAAAATTCATGATCCGGTTGACTGGCGGCCGCTGATTTTAATACAGGACGGCGAGTCGCGGCGCATTTACGAATTGGACGGCGGACTCTATTCATGGATTTTCAATCAGGCATTGGTGAGCCAAGACGACGACAGGGTGCTGGCCGTAAACTCAGGCAGGGGAACCGCGCGGCTGACACGGGTTGATTCGGAAGGGCGGCTGTTAGACGCGGCCGTCACGCTCAACGACGGAACGGTTTACGAATATGAAAATAGAGCCTTAAGCAGGGTGATCCTGGCCGACGGGACGCTGATTCGATTTGAAAATGGCCGCGTGACGGAAAGTGTCTCGCCAAACGGGGAGCGCCATGAATTTATTTATACGGTGAACGAAGGGCTGATTGAAAATGTGGTTGTCAGGACGCATTTAACAAACGGCGGCACCAAAACAGAAGGCATTATTCCGTATCTTTCGCGCGATTATTCGAGTGCCGAAAT
The DNA here is from genome assembly GCA_964522565.1 of uncultured bacterium. Lineage (GTDB taxonomy): Bacteria > Omnitrophota > Omnitrophia > Omnitrophales > Danuiimicrobiaceae > CAZFUU01. The sequence goes on from CAZFUU010000008.1 coordinate 5,541, forward strand.
TGATTTTTTAACCGGCCGGATTCTGCTTGATTCTTTCGACCTGTCGTCAATGATCGGCGCTTTCACTCTGCATCCGGACGCCCGGATCAACTTAACAGCCGTGACGGATCCGGAACGCGGTTTCACGCATCAAATGGACGTGACGCTTTCGGAAAGCCAGAGCGTGGCGGGAATTTTTGCCAAACTGGGATTTAATGATCTCCGGCCATATCGTTTTATCAATATCAGTTTAAGAAAAGGATCGCCCAGCCAGCCGCTTGGCCCCGTGACCCTTGAGCTCAAGGGCTCCGCCAATAATGTTTTGACCATTGACGGAGTGAATTACGGATGGCAGGATTTTGTGATCCCGTTTGATCCGGCCCTTTCGCCCCTTAACGAGCTGACGCTTCTGGTTTCAAGCACGTCGCCGAATCCGGAACAAATGACGCTTTATATCGATAACCTTTCCTTTTTCGCGATCCGCTATGAACAATCCCCCTCGCTGGAGGCCGCGTTTGGCATGGATTTCGCCGAACTGGAAATGATTGCGCGGCGGGCATCGGAAACGCCGCCGGTCAATTTTTCCGGCAAGACGGGAAAACCGCTTCTTTTAAGCCAGGATAAATTGTCGGGAGACATGCGAATCAAAATTTCATACGACGACGAGGGGAATATCGTCCGGTATGAGCGCGGTGACGGCGTGGTTGTGGATGTGGACGACGGCCGCCCGGGCGTCATTCACATGGACGACGGGACAAACTTCGAGCAGATTTATGACGAACAAAACCGCCTGTTGAGAAGCATTTACCGCGCGCCGGAAAATCCCGATGACCCGGATCAGGTGATTCATTATGAATATGACCGCATCAGGCGGATTGAGCGCGAGGATAACGGGGAAATTTTATACGATTATAGTTATGAATTTTGCGGCGATGGCGCGTCTTCGGCGCTATGCGGCGAAGACGATGAGGGAATTGAAATTACCGTCGTGACGGAACGAGAGTCGGGCGAGAAACAGTATTTTAAAAACGGCCGGCTCGTTCGCCTGCTTCGCGAGGACGGAATTGCCAACACGTTTATTTACAATGACGCCGGGCAGATCGTTGAGTCGTGGGCTGAATTCCAGGATATCGAAAAAGAGGTCTTTCAATATGCCTACCGGCAGGATGAGATTTTAATCACCGACGGAGATGGACTGACAAGGCATTATGCTTCGGACGGGCGGTTGACTGCCTACACGACGAGCGGCGGCTTCACGTACAGGTATGAGTATGCGGATTCGCCGGATCCGCGAATCGAACGGGTGGTTTTGTCCGAATACCGGCTGCCGACCGGCGCCGTATTTTATTATGAAGACGGGCGGCTCGTCCGACTGGTTCGCGCGGACGGCAGTGTGGTTGAGAATATCGTTTATGATGAGAACGGAAATTTTGTTTCCGGAGATCTGTTCGACCGGCAAGGCGTGCTTCACCGTGCGGAGAACGGATTTGTCAGCGAACTGGTATTTCCTAACGGAAGCAGAATTGACCTCTCGCCCGTTGAATTTGACGCGGTCTGGCTGGAGGCGCTTCCGGACGGAACGGTCGGGCTTTCGGGGGAAAACGCGGACGGCATTTATAAATATACGGAAGACGGGTACCTGTACAAGTTTATCCAGCGGGACGGAACGATTGCGGAATACCAGTTCTACCGGGATTCGGAAGGCGTCGCGCGCTCCGCGAATGTGACGGTCAAACGTTTGCTTGAAATCGGCGGCGCGAAAGTGCCGACACGGGACGAGATTGAAATCATCTCAACCCAGGGAAAAACCTCGGCGCTTCTGGCGGGCAAGGAAGTCACGTATTCCGGCGCTTCCGAGATGCTGATTGTGGTCGTGGATCCGCTGAGCGGGGAAATCGAGGACGAAGCGAGGTTCGATCTCTCTCTTCCGGGAAAAAGCGCGGAAATGAATATCTACCTGCGGATGATTCCGGACGGCATGATGATTCTCGGCGGAATCTCGGGGACTGGCCTTGACTTCGGAACGGATCTTGAGCGTGAAATTTTAAATAACACGTTTAAAAAATTCGGCGTCAAAAACTTCGCGTCTTTCATGGCTTCCGGAGGCGGAAATTTTTCCTTCATCGGCCGGGGCGGAAGCGCGGCGGGAAGCGCCTACGAAATTTTTTCCGCACAGGGCGCGGCTGCGCGGGCGTCATCCCATGAAATTATGGGCAAGTCCGTTTACGCGGTTTCCGACGGGCGGCTGATTCAGCAGACGCTGACGCTTCCGCCCGGGCTGATCAGCCGCGCGTTTGATTCCGTCAAAATCGACGCGAGCATTGAAATTTTTGGGAAAGTTCCGGGCGGGGACGCCGCCTTGTGGAAGAAAAACTTCAACCCCCTTTATCAGCAAAGCGGATTTTACCGGCTTTTTCCGGAGCAAAGCACGATTCCGACGGACGGGTCATTTGAATCGACAGAAACTATTCGCGGAATCGCGCGGCAGATCCTGTCTCTTTTCCCCGGGGCGGGTAAAGTCGCGGTGTATTTTGACGAACGATACGCGTCGAACCTGATTACGAAATTTCAGGCCATGAACCTGAAAAGCCGGTTTGTCGAACTTGGTGTTACTCCGCTTGATGCGGACACGCTGGCGCTCTGGCTTGAGCGCGAAGGCCCCGGCGCCGTTGTGATTATGGCACAGGACGTGATTCCAGATACCGTGATTCATCTGTCCGGCCCCGTAAGCGCACAGCCGGTGTTTCAATATCTCAATCGGGGCGGCAGTATGGTGTGGATGAACGATACGCCGTTTTACTGGTGGGGCAGCGATGACGGAAGCAAATCCGTTTTTCCGGCGCTTGCGGGCGCGCGAAACGGCCAGGAATATTTCCTGGGCGTTCAAGAAGGATGGAAAGGGAGTATATCGAACCCTGTGGACATTACCGCGGTTCAAAACGGGTCTGTCCAGGATATTCTGGGAGACGCGCCGGATGCCGTTAGTATCATCAATCCGTGGCCTGACTCTATTCCCGTATCGGCGCTTCACTGGCGGCTTTCGGCGGGCGCCAATCGCGCGACCGCGATCACGACGGATGTATTGCAGGAAACATGGAATGTCGGAACGTCTTTTCTCCTGAATCACACAAAACAGATCGCCGCTATCGAGCTCGACCTCTTTAATGACGTGGATTTTGCCGGTTCCGATAAATTATTTGATTTGCGCGGGCAGGAGCTTAAAGTCCGTGTCAAACTGCCCGATTCGATGGCTGGGAAAAATGTAACCGCCCGGTTTTTTGTGCGCGACGCCGCTTACAGGGCTCAATACGGCGTGAATTTCAATTTGAGCGGTTTGGCCGCCGGCGAGTGGTTTGAAATCAGCCACATCCCGAATTTCGCGTTCGCCGCCGGGTCTCCGACCAGCCCCGGGTTCGATCCCACGCAGATACGCTTTCTGGGAATCGAGTTCATGAGCGACGGATCCTTTCAGGCGGCGGGGGATGTAGCGGTTCGGGCGTTTCGCGTCGAAGGCATTCCGGAAAATGTCAGGCATCTTTACACCGACGCGGAATTTGACGCGCTCGGAATTTTCAAACCCCGCTTTAAAATTGAAATTCCATGGGATGAAATTTCTCTCTGGTTCGGCGTGTTTCTTGATTTGGTGGAAGGAGAACTCCCCGAAGGTCTTGTCGTGGTTTCGCAAGTCGATGAAGAAGGCAATGTCGAGCGCGAGGTGGAAGCCGGACGCCGGGAACTGATTTATGAGGCAGGCAAGTTAAAGGAAATCGTTAACGCGCAGGGCAAGGTCGAGAAACGGTATCATTATGACGCCAGCGGCACGTTGCTTCAGGTTGAAGATTTGGTGACGCGGGAAGAGATCGAGTCGAAAATCGCCCAGAACCGGAAATCTTTGATGGACCGTGGGCTCGTCATGATGGAACTGCTGGCAGAACAGCATGGAATTCTGGAAGAAAACATCAAACGGTCCGTGGGCGAACAGCGCGCGCGGCTTCAGGAACAATTAAATTATTTGCAGGGAAACCGGACGGTCAAGGTTTGCCAGAAGCAGATGTGCTGGGAAGTGTGCCGGGACGTTCCCGTTCCGGGCGTCGAGGATGCCATCCGGCAGGTGAACGACGCGATTAATCATCTGGCGCTGGAAGAAGCGCGCGCGCTGGGGAATCTGGATGCGCAAATTGAGGATGTCCGAAACCAGGTGTCCGATCAGACGCGGGACGCGTTAATTGAATTTGACGAAAGAGCGGAGGATTTGCGGCGAGCCATTTTCCGGAATGAAATTTCATCCGCGCTTGCCGAGCAATACCGCCGGTTTTTGGGGCGTGACCCCTCGCGTGCCGAGATTGACGAGTGGGTTGACCGGTGGTTTGAGCAGGCCTTGAATGATCTTGAGCCGGATTATTCGGAATTGTCGCAAGCCCTTCAGGACAGTGTCGAATACGCGGAAAAAATCCAGAGGCGCAACGCAATCAACGGCGAAATCTCCGGCTGGATGTCGGTTTACCTGGCGCGCCTTTCAAATCCGGCCGAACTTGATTTCCATCTGGCCGGACTCGGCCTGACGCGGGCTGATATTCAGCATGACGGAACTTATTATGTTAATGAAGCGGGCTGGGCGTCGATTCTGGCGTATCTTGAAACACAGGACCTTCACTTCGGGGACTCCGCGTACCGGACGCTTCTGGCGTATGCGGCCGCCCAGGGAGTTGAAATCGATGAGCATGAGCTCGCGAGCAAGGCGATCCTGATCGATATCTTGACCGGCGTGATCAATCCGGCGACGGAAGGGGCGCTTAAACTTTCCTTAAACTCACTCGATCGCGCGGCCGCGCTGTATGGCGTTGAGAGCCATCTCCAGCGTCTTCCTTCTCTGGAATCACTGGAGGCGCTTCTGGCGTCTTCGGGAGCGCCTGTCCTCGTTCATATCAACGGCGATCACTATGTTCTCGTCGAGGAGATTGTGGACGGGGTCGTGAAATACCGGGACGTCTCAATCGGCGGCTGGGACGCGTGGCGGAATATTTACGGGGAACTGATTGAACTGGATTCCGGATCTTTTTTAAAGACATGGGAAGGTGTGGCGATGGCTAAAACCGTTGCCGCGGACGGTGTTGTCATCGAGCGGGCCGAGGCGAAAACGCTGAAAGGCGCTTTCTTCTGGTTTATTCCCGTTATTATCTACATTGGTTTGAATATAGCGGCTTTGTTTAATGATACGATCGCGAAAGTCATGAACGTGATCAATCAAGTGGCTGCCGTTGTCGCCGGTATTGCTTTAGCCGTTACAGCTCTTCTGGGCCCCCTGATGGCTGCGGTGGGGCCGCTGTTGTCGAACCTCGGGACATTTTTGGCAAACGTCGGGCAGGGAATTCTGAACGGCCTTCAATTTGTTGGCGCAAAACTGATCGACGGGCTCCAATTCGTCGGCTCAAAACTCTTCGACGGGCTCGCGTTTTTGAAAAGCGGGATCGTCAAGGGGTTCGAGTTTGTCCAGAACGGATTCCTGAAGGGGTTTGGATTCATCAAGGACGCGGGGACGCGCATTTTTGCCGGTATTAAAAACGGGATTGTCAACGGGTATGAATATTTGAAACAGGGGCTTTCCAAAGCGCTCGATTTCCTGACTGTGCCTGCGGGACCGAAAGATACATTTACAACGCTTCAATACACGGCGCGGTATCTTGTCGGCGGTGTGATTGCGAATTACGCGGGCCAGGGGCTTGAGGCGATGGGTGTTCCGGCTCCGATTGCGCGGATTGCGACGGCGTTTCTTGCCGGAGGCGTGACGGGCGGTATCGGGACGGCGACGGCAAGCGGCGCGACGAACTTTTTCCGGGGCGCGCTCCAGGGGCTCGCGTTTCAGGGCGTTTCCGAACTCGGCCGGCATCTCGGCCTTCCGCCTCCGCTCGTAAACGCGCTTTCCATTGTCGCGAAAACCATTATGGGCGCGTCCCTTGACCCGCTCACGTCCATTCCCGATTCCCTCAAAAAACTTGCTCCGACACTGCTTTCCGACCTGGCCTTCTCCGGCGTCATCGGCCTTGGAAACCTAATCGGCCTCGACCCGCGGCTGACATCGCTTTTGGCGGCGCCACTTAGCGCGGGAATCGGTTGGCTGCTTGGGAATGATCAGATTCTCGTGGGGCATCGGGATGACGGAACTCCGATTTATGTCACAGGGCCATACAACACCGGCCGTTCGCTTTGGGAAACGATACGGGACAAATTTCTGGATCAGGCGGCAAGTGTCATTGGATTTAATTTTGGCGGGCGTTCCTGGGATTCAATTTTTGGATCCCTGAGAAGCGGCGATATTCTCAGTTCGATCGGGTCGATGATCGGACAGGACGGATTTTTCTCGGGCCTTCTCAATATTTTGAAGAAAACACTTCTTGTGCCGTTCAATTATGTCCGCGGTTTGGTGGATGATATTTTAAGCGGTGCCCGGGAATTTGGAGATGTGATTCGGGAACACGGGATCATTCACGCGCTTCAGCAGTTTTTCCCCTCTATTTTTAATCAGCAAACCCTGGAAAAAATTCGTGAGTTTGGCGGAATCGGAGGCCTCTTCGCTTCGGTGCCGCGCGTGTTGACGACGCTTGTGACGGGCCAGCAAGTCCAACAGCAGGATATCGACGGGACGACGGCCCTTCTTTTTGATTTGGCCGGAAATTTTATCGGCAAAAAAGAGGGGAACATCATTACGATAGGTGATTTCGGGATCGATCGGTGGGGGAATTTTGGCCTGCTTGCCGGCGAATTGATTATGACGCTTGTGGGCGGCCTCATATTTCGCGGCGGCGTTCAGGACGGCCAACTGCAAAACATGGTGTTTTGGGATGCGGATGGGAATGTAATTTTTGAAGGAAATCCGGAAGGGAATGGGCCGATTGTGATCCGCGGGCCGGAAGGCGATGATCCGATTGATTTTCCCGGTCCGAAGGATGGGAATAACGGCGGCAGTTTTTGGGCACTGGTGTTTCAACTGATTGGCGCAGGACTGAAATTTGTATTTCAGAGCGGTCTTCTGGGCCGGCTGGAGGGGGAAGTTTTACCAGGAGGTTCGGGTTCCGGTGGACGCACAGGTCCGCTTTATGTATTGACAAACGGAATTAGGAATCCAGGCCCCAGGCCAGATTATATTGCCAATTTGACTTATGATTTGATTCATAAGAATAATAGCCAGATTGCGCAGGAAGATATTATAGATACGCCTTTATTTTTAAAGCAATACGACGGAAGCATTATTGACGGATTCAAAGATGTATTGGCGTGGGCGTTGGAATCGCAAGTACCGGACAATCAATTGCTGCTCGTGATGCAGATTAGGCAGTCGTTAGAAGGGCGTTTTGCCGGCAGTTCGTTGGATCGATTAAGGCCGATTGTTGGGATGGGATTTTCGGGAGGATTTCTGCCGTTGATTGAAACGATTCAGGGGATAGGGTACAATGCGCACAGCATTGTCGGGATTGGTGCTGCGACATTGAGTCTCACGAAAAATGCGGTTTCAGCGGTGATCAAAGCGGTGAATTACGCGTATGGATTTATCCAGGGGCAGGTGATAAGCGGATTGGACTGGTTTCTTAATCGGATTGGGCTTGGATTTTTATTTAGGCCGTTTACGCTGGCGTTGGAGGCGGCTGGCGGGGTGGTGAGCAAGATTTTGGATGCGGTGGTGGATTTGGTGACCAAGATTGTTCAAAAACCGGAGAATTTGCTTCCAAGCAATATCCCGGTGATTACAAATCCTTCGGTGGAAATGATGGTAAATGTGTATGGCACGGAAGATATTTTGGTGAAGACAGGGGTTGGAGGATATCGGCAGGAGCTGGCTGGGTTTTCGGTGGGGCATCCTGTTAAAACGCTTTTCAACATCGAGATTGTGGGTTCGGGCCACTCGAATTATTTTACCCGAAACGACCCTTCCTTAAACATTCCGGCAGTAAATGATTTTGTGACGGAATTGCTGCAGAATAGTACAGATAAAACACTTTTTGAAGAATTTCTTCAAGGGAAAGTTGCACAAAATATCTTGTCCTTTGACCCAATCCGAAAGGTTTGGGTTGCGAATTTGGGGATTTGATTTATGCGTTTGTGTAATTTATTCTCATTCCTGATGCTACTATTACCCGCTGTTGTTTTAGCTCAGGATCAACCTCAAAAAGCTCCATTGGCTTTCGCTTTTAGTGGCGGCAATAGTGTCGCCGCTCCTCAAGATGATGATTGGACACAGCGCATTATTGAAAGAACGAATCTTGAACATCAGGCACATCAGTTTTTTAGATTAGGTCGGTTTGATGATGCTGTTGAAAAATATAAGAAAGCATTGCATCCTCGCTTAATTCATTATGATCATGATAAATCGACAGCTATAGGCGGTATTGTTCAGGTTCTTAAAGTTCAAGGCAAGTATGAGGAGTCGTTGGAGTGGTATCGTTGGTTTGTTGATAGAAATGAAGAGGTTAAGAGCCGGTTTCAACCGGGTGATTTTGAGGACGAAAGTGAAATTACGGGTATTATTAGTGCTCGGCAAGTGGTTCCTGCAGAATGGCATGAGATTAAAGCTTTAATTCAAGCAAGAGATTCCAGTTCTTCACAAGCTATCTGCAACCATATTAGCTATTTGAAAAAACGGTATAAAAGATTTATCCCACCTCGAAATTATAGTGTTGGTTTTGATAACATTATAGCTGATATCATCCGTCTTTACGACTACATCGGTGATTATGATGCCGGGATTGAATTTGTGGATGGGGTGCTGAATTATTTCAAGAAAAAAGGATATCTTAAAGATGTCACGCCTACGACCAGTGCCTACGATTATTTCCGAATCCGCGAAGCATTCCTTGAAGACAAAGCAGAAAATCGGCCAAGCTGTGTTTCCGCCAAGCCCGCAACCAACGATTCGGAAGTTTGCATGGGCCGCGCGACGAAAGTGATCATCCAGTCCGACTATTTCCCGTGGTGAATGAAACGATAATTCAATCGTAGGCAGATCTTCTGAAGTCGATCGTGATGATGTGGATTCTCTTCTCTTCTTCGAGGACGCGATAGATGGCTCGGTAACGGCCGATCCGGTTCCGCCGAAGCCCCTTAAAAAATTCGCCATGAAGAAAAGGATCTGTCCGGTACCGATGGGGCAGCTGCTTGATATGTTCCATGAGCATACCTGTCCCTCTCAAAGTGACTGTCACCTGAATTTTGAAGCATTAGAATGTCAAGGAGTGCGAGGAATTCGCAGCGGAGTAACGAGCGGTGGGATGCCGGAATTTACGACGCGAAAGAAGATAAAAGTTAAAAAAATGTTTCGTTTGAAAAGACGTTAGAAATTATGTATGAACTATAAAAGGAGCTAGAACCTAATGAAATTTCCTCGACGGTTAATGATAAAATTCATCGACTCTGTTTCAAAAAAACCAATCGAGAAATTGTTTATTTATCTTATGCTTTTTGCTAGGCAGAAAAACAATTATTCAACAGGTCCATTTATAACCAATAAAGATGGCATCGTAGTCGTTACAATTGCGCAATTAAAAAAAGAAATTAAAAATCAACAAGCGTTATATATTATGGATTATAAGTCGAACATAAATGATTGTAAGGAGTCGTTTTTAGTTAAAGTTGCAAGCAATAAGGAAGTTGCTTTTTTCTTGGATGACTATCATAAAAGTAAGGATACGTATAGAAAATATTGGAATTCTACGGATGAGTTTTTGAAGACTTTGAGCGCGTCAGTTAACTCGAAATATCGTATGAAAAAAGTTTTACTTGATACCAGTGAAATTAGAGGCGGCACTCTTGTCATAGAGGTTAAGAGGGTAAAATAAGAACAACCCAGGTGACAGTCACTTTGTGGGGGACAGGTGACAGGTCAAAGCCCAGGACAGCCCAGGTGACAGTCCACGAATGGCACTTACTTGATCATCCAGTCCGACTATTTTCCGTGGTGAATGGGACGATAATTCAATCGTAGACAGATCTTCTGAAGTCGATCGTGATGATGTGGATTCTCTTCTCTTCTTCGAGGACGCGATAGATGGCTCGGTAACGGCCGATCCGGTTCCGCCGAAGCCCCTTAAAAAATTCGCCATGAAGAAAAGGATCTGTCCGGTACCGATGGGGCAGCTGCTTGATATGTTCCATGACGATTCTTGCGGATTTAGGGTCAAACTTAGCGATTTCCGCCAATCGCTCTTTGGCTTCTTCGGTATAAAGGATTTGAAAGCGGCTCAACGCACTTTACCCTTTTTAAAAACCAATGTTTCAACCTCGGCTTGTGTATAAAGATTTCCCTGACGCTCATCATCGAGCCCGCGTCCTAATGATTCCGCCAAGCGGAAGTTTTCTTCGCGGCGGCGGATCCCTTCTTTAATGATTTCTTCTAAGAGGCGGGATTTAACAAGGTGGTGGCGGTCGCAAAATGCCTCAAGGACACGAAGTACTTTGGCATCCATTTTGGTTGAGAGAATTTGTTCCATGTGTTTAACCTCCTTCTGCAGAACAAGAATAACACAAAGACAGTTAAAAATAAAGTATTTTCTTTATTATACTTTATTTTTAAAACTGCTTCTGGCTTTCACCTTTTTTTGGGCCTGGCAAAAAACCTGCATTGGTCGCGCGACGAAAGTGTTTATCCAGTCCCTCCGCCCAACCCCCGCGGTGGGCAAGCACCAAACCCGGTGCCAACTGTCACTTTTATTCCCCAGTGTTATCTGGACTGGCCATATGGAGCGTCCACAGTCAAAAATCCGCTGACGATTATCCGCAACGGGGTGAAGTGGATTCAGCCGGCTACAAGGGAAAGTGCCCAGGTGCCTTGTTGTTTACAAAGGGGATTGTGGTAATATGTTGGAGGGTTTTTAGGGCATGACGTTTGTTAGCTTCACGTATTTCCGGCACCGATAGCTGAAATTGAATTTGGAAAGTGCCCGTCCCTTTTAAAGTCATTTTTGCTTTTGCTTGCGAAGGGCGATGAATTTCAGCTTATTTTTAAAAGCGTCGATAATTTAAACAAAGGGGAATTTATATGGCGAAGCATATCTTAGTGATTGATGATGAAGAGTTGCTGGTAAAGACGATGATTAGGTTGCTTGAGAAGAGCGGGTATGAAGTTTACGCAGTCAAAAATGGAATCGATGCTCAGGCCATTATAGAGGAAGAGGAGTTTGATTTAGTCATATCTGACATCCGCATGCCTGGAATAAATGGGGTCGAAACAGTTCGCAATATCCAAAAAATTCTGGAGTCAAATCGAAAAAAGCGCATACCCGTTATATTTATTACGGGATTTGCGGATGAGACAATCGCAGGCGAAGCCAACAAGCTTAATCCTATTGCATATTTTTATAAACCATTTGATACAGTTGAGCTATTGAATGTTGTCAAAAGTCGTATCGGATAATTGGTGTAATCCATAGCCTTTATGCAATTTCTCGATTTGGTTCACAAATATGAAAAGAGAATTGATGAAATAAGACATGATTTGTCTAAACATCCAGACACGTGGTCATCGTACCAAGCCGAAATTGACGAAGCTATTTCCGGTGTTTTTTTATTGTGTCGAGATTTTGAAATCGCGAATTTGAATAGTGAAGAACGCCTTTATAAAATGAAACTCCTATTTCAAAATCATTTTGGTCATTATTTTAAAATCGGGAAATATACACAATGGGTTGTGGAAAAACCCTTGCGATATGCAGGAGATTATCAAATTATTGATTGGATATATAGTGATAGTTCGGATAGTACAGGTATTGAAAGATG
>CAZFUU010000009.1:0-7488 GCA_964522565.1 uncultured bacterium
GAATGCGGTAATGCGAGTTTGACCCCGTAGGGGTCACTGTCTGAGCAGGACCGCATTCCCCGACGCTTCTTTGTTTAATTATAAATACTGTATGAAGTGGCAGAGCCGCGGCCCAAATCTCCGCTTGCAAGATGGGGAGAATCGGGTAAAATCAAAATCTCATCAGCAATGATTTTTTCACTCTTTACGAAAGGTATAGTCGATGTCACTTTCAGCAACCATTGCAGGCGCGTATCCCAAAATCGGTGATTCCCACGAGGAACAGAAATTAAGGCAGGCCTTGCATCAGTATGATCAGGGCGCGATGTCCGAAGAAGAACTGGAAAATGTCGCGGCCGAGGTCACCCGGCAGGCCATCACAGAACAGGCCGATGCGGGCATGGACCTGGTGACGGACGGGCTGATCCGGTGGCAGGATCCTCTGCATTACGCGGCGGACAAAATTTCGGGCTTTAAGCTGACCGGCCTGCTTCGCTGGTTTGATACCAACACATTTTACCGCCAGCCGGTCGTTGAAACGCGGCTGGAAGCGCCCCGGCCGTTTTTGATTGCCGATTACGAATTCGCGGTTCAAAACAGCCCAAAGCCGGTTCGGGCGGTCATCACCGGCCCTTACACGCTCGCGAAACTTTCCAGAAATGAATTTTACCGCGAGTTCAAACAGTTTCTCTTTGATTTGGCTTTTATTTATCAGAAGGAAGTGAAAGGCCTGGAAGAGGCGGGATGTCAGTGGATTCAATTCGACGAGCCGGCGCTTTTGAGCAACAAACAGGACTTGCGGCTTTTCACGCAGGTTTATGAAATCGTGCTGGCGGGCCTTTCGAAGGCGGAAAAAACGCTGTTTCTGAATTTCGGATCGCTGGAAGGGCTTTATCCGAAAATCCTGAACCTTCCGTTCGAGCGGTTCGGTTTTGAATTGACGCCCGGCCACGAAAACTGGAACGTCCTGAAGACGGCGCCGTTTGTGAAAAAACTGATGGCGGGAATCGTGGACGCGCGCAACACGCGGATGGAAACGGAAAACGAGCTGGCGGCGCTTTTGCGCGGGCTGGAGCCGCAGGTGGCTTTTGACAATCTTTGGGTTTCAACGAGCCACGGCCTGGAATTTTTGCCTCGCGAGAACGCGCGAAATAAAATGAAGTTGCTTGCGGGCATTGTAGAAGAATTGAAGGGAAGCCAAACACCTGCGGCGGAAGATAATTCGAGTGTTGAGCATGAGCCAACTCAAAGCAGTAGTTAATGCTTTTCAAAGAATTGTCATTCCCGCATATTTTAAGCGGGAATCTGTAATAGATCCCCGATTGAAGCATTCGGGGATGACAAAAATGACAAAGGATAATGAACAATGATTTTGCTCGCGACCAGTGTTGGAAGTTTCCCGAAACCGGAGTATTTGATCGCGGCGCGCGCGAAATTCGCGAGGAAAGAAATTTCAAAAGAAGAACTGGCCGAGCTCGAGCGTCAGGCGACCCGCGAGTGGATTGAGTTTCAGAATGAGATCGGCGTTGATATCCTTGTGGACGGCGAAATGTATCGCGGGGACATGGTGACGTATTTCGCCGAAAATTTCGACGGGTTTAAAATCAGCGGCCTTGTCCGTTCATACGGCAACCGCTATTACCGGAAGCCGGTGGCGGTGAGCGAGATCCGGCGCGCCAATCCTGTCACGGTCGAGTGGTTCAAATTCGCCCAAGGCCTGACGGAAAAACCGGTGAAGGGGATGCTGACCGGCCCTTACACAATGATGGACTGGTCGTTTAATGAATTTTATCCTTCGCGCCGCGATTTTTGCCTGCGGCTGGCGGAAGTGGTTCATGAAGAGGCGAAGGATTTGGAAGCCGCGGGCGCGAAATATATTCAAATCGATGAGCCGGCGATTTCCGCGCGCCCTGAGGAACTTGGCCTCGCGATTGAGGCGATGGGGATCGTCACGAACGGCCTCCGGGCAAAAACCCTGACGCACATTTGCTACGGCGATTTTAACCGGATTTACCCGAAGATGCTTGAAATTCCGGTCGATCAAATTGACCTGGAATTGGCGAACAGCGGTTTCGAGCTCTTGAAAATTTTCGAAAAAAAGGCGTTCACCCCGTTAGAAGCAGAACGGCCCGCGGCAAGCCGCGGGGATGAATGCTCAAATCATTTGGTGAACGCGGGGTCTAATGCCACGCATGAGCTTCTAACGGGGTTCACGAAAGAAATCGGGTTGGGCGTCGTGGACGTCCACACGCACCGGATTGAGACGGTTGAAGAAATCAAAACGCGCGTCAGAAAAGCGCTGGAAATCATCCCCGCCGCGCAGATTTATATCGACCCGGATTGCGGGCTCAAGACCCGCACGGTCGACGAAGCCAAAGACAAGATGCGCGTCATGATGGACGCCGTCCGCGAACTGCGGGAAGAACTCGCTTAATTATCTTTACCAATCTTGTTTCCCTCTCCCGAATGAGATTAGGAAGTTCAATCTGTGCCGGGTCAAATTTTGAGCCGGTTCAAATCGTTTAAAGCCATATAACTATATGTATAATCGTATTGACAGGTAAGGTGGGGCATGGTACGCTTCATTTGGGATGCGGCAAGGGAACTCGGCAATATTAACAAGCACGGCGTTGATTTTGTAACCGCGTCAAAAGTTTTTTTTGATGCGCGTAGAAAAATTTTCACGGATTCAAAACACAGTACACGGGAAGAACGGTTGTTTTGCATCGGAAAAGTCGTTGGGAAAATCTTGACCGTCCGTTTCACGTATCGGGAAGGAAAAATCAGGATTTTTGGATCGGGTTACTGGAGGAAAGGGAAGGCCTATTATGAAAAAGAAGAAAACAAATAGTGACATGCCGGCCGGAAAATTGAAACAGGTTCAGGATTTTCTTCCGCCGCCGAATGAACTTGCGCTTCCGGACGAAACGATGAAAGTGACAATTTCGCTGAACCGGTCCAGTATCGAGTTTTTTAAAAAGGAAGCGGAAAAGCACGGGACCAAGTATCAACGTATGATTCGCGAGGTCCTTGACCGTTATGCGTCTTACTATAAGGCGGCCTGAACTCGGTACTTGTTCCGCCGGTGACAGGTTCAATAACAGTTTTGACGATCAATCAGTTTTGAGTTAATAATCGTCCCTTCTTTCCTCAACCCGGCACCTGCGCCTGCTCGCCTTTGGTAGGGAACAGGTACCGATTGCTTAACTCATTACGGTATCTGCACTTCTTGCAATTTAAATACCCCTGCGATATACTAGCAAAACTTAATCTGGAGTATGTTCCAAAACTTTGATCGTTTGCAAAGGCGTCATTCCCGAAATTTTTTATCGGGAATCTAGATGGACTCCCGCCTAAAGCATGCGGGAGTGACAGAATTTTGGCAGATGTTTCTCATTTGGAGATTTATGAAACAGTTTAAAATCGGCCTTTTGGGCCTCGGACAAATCGGTTCCGGCGTTTATTCGATTTTGACTTCAAAATCATCCCTGCTCGAAAAGAGGTCAGGCCTCCGGCTTTCCCTTGTGAAAGTCGCGGACAAAAACCCCGCGAGAAAAAAAATGGTCAAGGCGCAGGGCGTGCGCTTCACGTCCGATGCGTGGGAAATTATTTCCGATTCGGGCATTGACGTTGTCGTCGAGCTGATCGGCGGGATTCACCCGGCAAAGGAGATGGTTCTTGCGGCGCTGAAGAACGGAAAAGATGTGGTGACGGCCAACAAGGCGCTCCTTGCCGAGGAAGGCCGGGACATTTTTATGCAGGCGAAACGTTACGGACGCCAGGTGTTTTTTGAAGCGAGCGTCGGCGGGGGGATTCCCGTGATCAAGTCCGTCCGCGAGTCGCTGATTTCGAATCGCATTGACTCAATCCAGGCAATTATCAACGGCACATCGAATTATATTTTGACGAAAATGTCTGAAGACAGGATCGGGTTTGACGAGGCGTTGAAAAGTGCGCAAAAAAAAGGATACGCGGAAGCGAATCCGCGCCTCGACGTCGAAGGCATTGACGCCGCGCATAAAATCGCCATTCTCGCGAGTTTGATTTTCGGGGGATGGGTGCGGTTCCGGGATGTGCGCGCCAGCGGAATTTCCAAGATCGGATGCGAAGATATTGAATTCGCCAAAGAATTCGGATACACGATTAAACTGCTGGCGCTGACGCGCCGCGTCAATGGAGAGCTGGAAGTTCGCGTCGGCCCGACCCTTCTTCCGCGGACGCATATTTTGTCGAGTGTTCAGGGCGCGTTTAACGGAATCCTGCTGAAAGGCGATGAAGTGGGCGAAGCCCTGCTTTACGGTCGGGGAGCCGGCACAAGGCCGACCGCAAGCGCGGTTGTCAGCGATCTGGTCGACCTGGCGAAAATTCGCTCGGGTCAGTCGAGCGCGTTGCCTCTGCCGCCGATCGGAACGCTTCCGGTGAAAAACCGTTCAGGGCTTTTGTCGCGCTATTACCTCCGGCTTCACGTGGTTGACCGCCCCGGGGTCCTCGCGAAGATTTCCGCGTTGTTCGGAAAAAATGGCGTCAGCATCAGCGACGTGATCCAGCGGGAACGGCGGATCGGGCGCGCGGTGCCCCTGATTCTTTTAACGCATGAAACGGCCGAAAGCCGGCTGAACCGGGCGGTGCAGGCGATCAACCGGCTTGCGGTTGCTGTTGGAAAAGTCCAGGTCATCCGGATCGAAGAATAAAGTTATGGTGAGCTTTTTTCAAAAAACACCCGTGAAACGTGTCGGCGTGATCGAACGCTACCGGAAATTTCTGCCTGTTTCGGAAAAGACGCCGGTCATCTCGATTAACGAAGGCAGTACGCCGCTCATTGAATCCGTCGCGCTCGCGGACGAATTAAAACTGGCCGGGGTCAGCATCTATTTCAAGTTTGAAGGCCTGAACCCCACCGGTTCGTTCAAGGACCGCGGCATGACGATGGCGGTTTCCAAAGCGCTGGAAGAGGGCGCACGGTCGGTCATGTGCGCGTCGACGGGAAACACCTCGGCTTCGGCCGCGGCTTACGCGACACGCGCCGGCATGAAATGTTTTGTGCTGATTCCGGAAGGCAAAATCGCGAAAGGGAAATTACTGCAGGCGTTCCGTTACGGCGCGAAGGTCGTGATGATTAAAGGGAATTTTGACCAGGCGCTCGGCCTTGTGAGGGAAATCACCCGCGAACATCCGGTCCAGATTGTGAATTCGGTAAACCCTTACCGCATCGAAGGGCAGAAAACCGCCGCGTTTGAAATTTGCGAAGATTTGGGAGACGCGCCGGCCTACCACGCGATTCCGGTGGGAAACGCGGGGAATATCACGGCGTATTGGAAAGGATACAAGGAATACCGGAAAGCCGGACATTCGCGCACACTGCCCAAAATGATCGGATTCCAGGCCGCGGGCGCGGCGCCGATTGTGCATAACCGGATATTTGAACATCCCGAAACGATCGCGACGGCCATCCGGATCGGAAATCCCGCGAGCTGGCAGGGAGCGGTTGCGGCACGCGATGAGTCGGGCGGCGTCATTGAAGCCGTGACCGACGAAGAAATCACCTGGGCGTATCATTTTATCGCTGAACGGGAGGGCGTGTTTGCCGAACCTGCTTCGGCGGCGTCGGTGGCCGGCGTGAAAAAACTTGCGGAGCGGGGCGTTTTCAAGGAAGGCGATAAAATCGTCTGCACCTTGACCGGATACGGGCTGAAAGATCCCGATTTCGCGATGGGATTCCGGGATGAAATTGTTTCGGTCGAGCCGAAGATGGATAAAGTCCTGCAAGCGATCGGGCTTTAAAAATTCAAAAATCTCCGCCAAATTTCGCGGCGGATCCGCCAAGCATTGTGGCGGAGACTTTTGAATTTTGACCGTTTCTGTTTTTTTTGACTTTTGACTCTTGAATTTTGACTTAACGTGAGGTGTTTATGAAATACCTGGTTATCATTCCCGACGGAATCGGAGATCATCCTTTTGAGACCTTGGGCGGGAAAACGCCGCTGGAGGTCGCGCGAATTCCGAACCTTGAATATTTCACCAAAATCGGAAAAGTCGGAATGGTCAAGACCGTTCCGGACAAGCTGGATGTGTCGTCTCATGCGGCTCTTTTTTCATTAATGGGTTACGACCCCCGCCGGATTACGACCGGGCCCGGCGCGCTTGAAGCCGCCAATCTGGAAGTCAAACTTGAAGACAACGAAGTCGCCTTCCGGATGAACCTGGTGACCGAGGCGCAGGGGCTTTTGGCGGACGCCGCGGCAGGCAATATAGGCACGCGCGAAGCCAAAGCGCTGATTAATTTCCTGAATAAAAAATTGTCCAGCGATTTCGTCCGCTTTTTCCCGGTGCGCGGATACCGTCATATCGCCGTGATTAAAGACGCTCGCGGTTTTCAGGCCTTGTCGGCGGCTTGCAAGGCGCCGGAGACCGTCGTCGGAAAGCCGGTCGAAGCCAATCTTCCCAAAGGCCCCGGGCAGGATATGATCCGGAAACTGATGTATGACGCCAAAATGCTTCTGGAACAGCATGAGATCAATCAGGTGCGCGTGGATCTGGGGGAAAATCCGGCGAATTTTGTCTGGCTCTGGGGGCAGGGCCTGATGCCGAAAATTCAGAAGTTTCAAGAACGGACGCAGGGGCTTTCCGGCGCGATGGTGTCGATGTCCGAATACGTCAAGGGATTTGCTCGGCTTGTCGGCATGACGGTGATGGAAATGAATTCCTCGGCGGCTTATCCGGATTACGATTATGAACTTTACGCGCAGGCGATGGAGGACCTTCTCCAGGACAAGGATTTCGTGTGCGTGCATATTACGGTTTGCGAAGAGGCGTCCCGGGAAGGCAACCTGAAACAGAAAATCCTGTCGCTGGAGTCGCTCGACCATTATCTGCTCGGCCGCGCGAAAGCGATTTATGAAGCCACCAAGGACATCCGGATTTTGGTCGCGCCGCTGGTCAACATTCCGTGCCAGGCCAAAATGCCGGTGCGCGAGTCGGTTCCGTTTATTTTGAGCGGGAAAAATATCATGGCCGACGAAATCGAGAGGTATAATGAAGCGTCGGCGCGCGTCTCACATTTTAAAATTTCCGAAGGATGGAAAATCCTGGACGCGCTCATTGATTTAAAAGAGGGATAAGACCTATGGCGTTAATTGTGCAGAAATACGGAGGAACGTCGGTCGCGAATGTGGAGCGCATCAAACGGGTCGCGCGCCGCGTTGTCGCCACGAAACGCAAAGGCAACCGGATGGTCGTGGTGGTTTCGGCGCTGGCCGGGACGACCGATCAATTGCTGGGGCTTGCCAATTCCATTGCGAAACGTCCCGCCGACCGCGAAATTGATATGCTTCTTGCGACGGGAGAACAGGCGTCGATGGCGCTTCTGGCGATGGCGATTCACGCGCTCGGCGAAAAAGCCGTTTCGTTTACGGGGCATCAGGTCGGGATTATCACGGACCAGGCATTTACCAAAGCCCGCATTCTCGATATCAGCCCGGTCCGTCTGAAAAAATCCCTGGATGAAGGCAA
>CAZFUU010000009.1:7498-16658 GCA_964522565.1 uncultured bacterium
ATGCCCGCAATATCGTGATCGTCGCGGGGTCCCAGGGAAAAACGATCACCGGAGACATCACGACGCTCGGCCGCGGAGGTTCGGATTTGACGGCGGTGGCGCTCGCCAAAGTCCTGAAAGCCGACGTGTGCGAAATTTATACCGATGTGGACGGCATTTACACGGCTGATCCCAGGGTGGTCCCGGACGCCCGGAAGCTGGCGCAAATCAGTTATGACGAAATTCTGGAGCTGGCTTCACTCGGCGCGAAAGTGATGCAGGGGCGCTCGATCGAAGTCGGAAAAAAATTCAACGTTCCGATTTCCGTCCGGTCAAGTTTAAATTATTCAAGCGGAACATTAATCACGAAGGAGACCCAAAAGATGGAAGAAGTCCTGGTGAGCGGCGTGGCGCTGACGATGAATGAAGCGAAAGTAACGATTTTCAACGTGCCGGATCATCCGGGCGTTGCCGCGAAAATTTTCAACGTCATCGCCGGGCACAACGTCAACGTCGATATGATCATTCAAAACAAAACCGAGACGAGGAAAACGGACATTTCATTTACGGTGTTTAAAAATGAGCTGAAACGGGCGTCCGAAGCGATCGGAAAAGCCGTCAAGGCGGTCGGGGCGAGCCATTTTATCTGTGACGAAAAAATCGCGAAAATCAGCGTGGTCGGCGTCGGAATGCGGTCGCATTCGGGCGTGGCCTCCAAGATGTTCGGCGCGCTCGCCCGGAATAAAATCAATATTCAGATGATTTCGACGTCGGAAATTAAAATTTCTTGCGTGGTGGACGGAGAAAAAGGTAAGTTGGCGACACAGGTTATTCACCGTGAATTCGGGTTGGGGAAGAAAGGGAAACGTTAATTGTTCAAATGGTTCAACCGCTCGGCATGATGCTGCGCTCAAACAGTGCCCCCTACGGGGCCAAACTCGCGGTCATCATGCCAAACGGTTGAAATTATCAGTTAAGCGGTTTTGAAAGTTATCCGAATCATGAATCTGCAAAAAGGAGAGAGCGAATGTTAAAGCGCAACCCACGCATGCTTTTGTATTTTAAAAAACGTGCTCTTGCGCGAATGTCATTGGCAACACAGCGAACCGTTGAAATGGTTCGCTGTGCCGTTGAGAGGTGATGGGATGAAAAAAATTCAAATTTACGACACAACATTAAGGGACGGTTCGCAAAGCGAGGGAATCAGCTTGTCGCTTCAGGACAGATTGCGGATCGCCGAGCACCTCGACCGTTTTGGAATCGATTATATTGAAGGCGGGTTCCCGGGCTCGAATCCGAAGGACCTCGCCTTTTTCAAGGAAGTCAAAAAACTCAAGCTTCGCCACGCGCAAGTGGTCGCGTTCGGGGCGACCCGCCGCGCCCACGCGAAAGCGTCCAACGATGAAAACCTCAGGGCGATCCTTGATTGCGGAATGAAAACGGCGACGATTTTCGGCAAGAGCTGGGATTTCCACGTCAAGGAAGTGTTCAAGACGTCGCTCAAGGAAAATCTGGAAATGATCCGCGATTCGGTTTCATTCCTGAAATCGAAAAAGCTCGAAGTTTTTTTCGACGCCGAGCATTTTTTTGACGGCTTTCGCGCGAATCCCGAGTACGCGCTTCAGGCGGTTCGTGAAGCGGCGCGCGCGGGCTGTGACGGGGTCGTGCTTTGCGACACCAACGGCGGGGCGCTTCCGCACCAAATCGCGGTGGCGGTGAAGCGCGTAAGAAAACTCGTGAAAATTCCGGTCGGAATTCATTGCCACAACGACAGCGAACTTGGCGTCGCGAATTCGATCGCGGCCGTCGAGCATGGCGCCACGCAGGTGCAGGGGACAATCAACGGTTACGGGGAGCGCTGCGGAAACGCGAATTTGATCAGCGTTATTCCGATCCTGCAAATCAAAATGGGCCTGAAATCCGTTCCTGAAAAGAAACTCAAAATGCTGACGGAACTTTCTCGTTACGTCGCCGAAATTTGCAACATGCCCGTCCAGAATAACGAGCCGTTTACGGGGCGCTCGGCGTTCGCGCACAAGGGCGGCGTCCATATCAACGCGATGCTGAAAAACGCGAAGACATATGAACATATTAATCCCGCGCTGGTCGGGAATCAGCGGCGTTATCTCGTATCGGAGTTGAGCGGAAAATCCAATGTGATTCTGAAAGCCAAGGAACTCGAGCTTCCGCTCGGCAAAGACACGCCCGAGGCGCGCGCCATTTTGCAAAAAGTGACCGAGCTCGAAAATCAGGGTTATCAATTCGAGGCCGCGGAAGCCAGTTTCGAGCTTCTGATGCGCCGGATGCTGAAAAAGGAAAAACAGTTTTTTACGGTCGAAGAACTTGCCGTTTCGACTGAAATTCCGAAAGGCCAGCGCCCCGTGTCGCGCGCGACCGTGAAAATCAAAGTCAAAGACGTTTCCGCCCATGAAGTCGCCGACGGCGACGGCCCGGTCAACGCTCTGGACAACGCCCTTCGCAAAGCGCTGGTCCGGTTTTATCCGGTGGTTGAAAAAATCCATCTGGTTGACTATGCGGTACGCGTGGTCAATTCACAGGCCGGAACAGCCGCCAAAGTCCGCGTGCTGATTGAATTCCAGGACGAAGCAATGTCCTGGCGCACCGTCGGCGTCTCCGAAAACATCATCGAAGCGTCCTGGAAAGCCCTCGTCGAAGCGATCGAATACCGCCTGCTGAAGGCATGATGATTTGAAAGCCAGCCATGTCCATTCCTGAAATTCCGTCACAGTATCAGTCGAAGGAAATCGAGAAGAAGTGGTACGAACTCTGGGAGTCGTCCGGGTTCTTCTCTCCCAAAATCGATTCCGCCAGGCGTCCGTTTACGATTGTCATCCCTCCGCCGAATGTGACGGGGATTCTGCACATGGGGCACGCCCTCAACAACACGATTCAGGATATTCTCATTCGCTGGCAGAGAATGAAGGGCAACCCGGCGCTGTGGGTGCCGGGCGTCGATCACGCGGGGATCGCGACGCAGAACGTGGTTGAGAAGAAACTGGCGCAGAAAAAAATCAGCCGCCACAACATTGGCCGCGAGAAATTCGTTGAAGAGGTCTGGAAGTGGAAGGAAGAATACGGCTCCACGATTGTCCGCCAGCTCCGGCGGCTTGGGGCGTCCTGCGACTGGTCGCGAGAGCGTTTTACGATGGACGAACAGTTGTCACGGGCGGTCAGGGAGGCGTTTGTCCGGCTTTATGAAAAAGGGCTTGTTTACCGGGGCAATTACATTATTAACTGGTGCCCGCGCTGTCAAACGGCGCTTTCGGACGAGGAAGCGGTTCACCAGGACGTTCAGGGAAATTTTTATTACGTGAAATATCCAATCGAGAAGTCTGATGAGCACGTGCTGATCGCGACGACACGCCCCGAAACAATGCTCGGCGACACGGGCGTCGCGATGAATCCGGCCGACGAACGGTATCAGCATTTGCGCGGGAAGAAATTAATTTTGCCGCTTCTCGGCCGCGTGATTCCGATGATCGAAGATGAACTGGTCGACCCGCAATTCGGGACGGGGCTTGTCAAAGTGACGCCGGCGCACGACCCGAACGATTTTACGATGGGCACGCGCCACAAACTCGAATTTATCAACATTCTCAATCCGGACGGAACGATCAATGAAAACGGCGGGCCTTACAAGGGGCTGGACCGCTTTGAAGCGCGCAAACGCGTGCTTGAGGATTTGGAGAAGGCCGGTTTGCTGGAGAAAACCGAGAAACATCAGCACGCGGTCGGGCATTGCTACCGTTGCCACACGGTCGTCGAGCCGTATTTGTCGAAGCAGTGGTTCGTGAAAATGAAGCCGCTGGCGGAACCCGCCATGCGCGCGGTTCAGGACGGAAAAATCAGCTTTGCGCCCGAACGCTGGACGAAAGTTTATCTCAACTGGCTTGAAAATATCCGCGACTGGTGCATTTCCCGGCAGATTTGGTGGGGGCACCAGATCCCGGTGTGGTATTGCGAAAAATGCCAACTTTCGTCATCTCCGAATGTTTCTGTCGGAGATCCACAAAAGCATGGATTCCCGCCTAAGACACGCGGGAATGACAATTCCGCGGGAGTTATTGTCAGCCGTGAGGATCCTGAAAAATGTCCCACATGCGGCGGCAAAAATTTAAAACGCGATCCGGACGTGCTTGACACGTGGTTCAGCTCGTGGCTTTGGCCGTTTTCGACACTTGGCTGGCCCGCCTCCGCTGAAGCTCCGGCGGGTAAACCCGCCAGCGAAACAACGGAGGGCAAGCCCGATCAAATAAATGACCTTAAATATTTTTATCCGACGTCCGTGCTTGTGACGGCGCCGGAAATCATATTTTTCTGGGTCGCGCGAATGATTATGGCGGGTTATGAGTTTATGGGGCAAGAGCCGTTCGAAAAGGTGATCATTCACGGGACGGTGCGCGTCGAGGGCGGCAAGAAAATGTCGAAGTCGCTCGGAAACAGCATTGATCCGCTGGAGATTATCGACGAAATGGGCGCGGACGCGCTCCGGTTTTCGCTGATGATTCTGGCCGCGACCGATGTTTATCTCTCCCGCCAGAAATTCGAGCAGGGCAGGAATTTCACGAATAAAATCTGGAACGCGTTCCGGTTTTGCATGAACAACCTGGGGGATTTCAAGCCGGAAGGATTCATGCCCGTCGAAAAAATTCCGGCTGAAAAATTATCAGATATCGACAAATGGATTTTGACGGAATTGCAGGAAGCGGCTGACAACATCGACATGCACCTTGAAGGATCACGCCTGAGCGAAGCGGCGAATTCTGCTTACCACTTTTTCTGGCATTCTTTCTGCGACTGGTACCTGGAACTCGCGAAACCGGTTTTGACGGGCCTGCCCGACGGCGCTTCAGTGGCGGGCGAGCCCTCCGAGCGGCGGACGATTGTCCAGAATGTGCTTGTGTGCGTGCTTGAAGCCGGTATGCGCCTGCTTCATCCGTTCATGCCGTTTATTACGGAAGAAATCCGGAACCGCCTGAAAACCCTGATCGGCGGAGAACATTTTGAAGCGCCGTCTATCATGCTGGCCGTCTGGCCTGATTTCACGTCGCGGTTCGAGAAAGAAGCCAATGAAGTGCGAATGTTCCAGGAGGCCGTCGGCGGCATCCGGGATTTGCGGACGAAACTCGGCCTGAAACCGTCCGAAACAGTCCCGCATATTCTTGTCGCCGCCAAGTCCGGAAGTGTCCGCGCTTCAATCGCGAAGTTTCAGGCCGAAATTTGCCACCTGACCAAGGTCGAAGAACTGAAGATTGAGGAAAAAATTCAAAAAGCCGCCGGCATGGTCGGGAAGGTTTTTTCGCATATGGAAATTTTTGTGACGGGGCTTTCCGAAAGTCAGGTCGCCGGGGAAATCGGCAAAATCCGGAAAAGCATTTCAGAACTCGAGCGGCTGATTGTCTCGGTGGACGCCCGGCTCGCCAGCCCGCAATTTACCGGAAAAGCGCCCGAAGAAATTGTTGAAAAAGAGCGGGAGCGGAAAGCCGATTTTGAAAAACAGCTTGCGTCCTACAGGGAAAATTTGGCATTATTCGGAAAATCATAAGGATTCTATGTTTAAAATTTCAAGAACCACACACGCGTTGATCAGGAAAGCGCTCCGGGAAGACATCGGGCGCGGAGACGCGACGACGCATTATTTTATTCCTCCGAAAGAGGAAGCCGAGGCGCACATCATCGCCAAACAGGAAGGGATTCTCTGCGGCGTTTCGGTGGCGGAGACGGTGTTTCAACTTGTCGATCCGGCTGTCGAGGTGATTGCCCACACAAAAGACGGAACGCGCGCTCAGATGAAACAGGAAGTTTGCGTCATTCGCGGCTTTTTACGGTCGATTTTAATGGCGGAGCGCGTCGCGCTTAATTTTTTGGCGCGGCTTTCCGGCATTGCGACATTGACGAACCGTTTTGTCGGTCAGATTCAGGGAACGCAGGCGCGGATTTATGACACGCGAAAAACCACACCGCTTTGGCGCGAGCTTGAAAAATACGCCGTTCGGACGGGCGGGGGATACAATCACCGGTTCGGGTTGTATGACCAGGTGTTGATCAAGGAGAATCACTGGGTCTCCATCAAGGATGAGCAGGTGTTGAGGGAAAAGATCCGGAAAATCAAAAAACGGAAATTTACGGAAATTGAAGTTTGCAATATTGAGGAGCTTAAACGCGTCCTTCCGACGGGCGCGCACGCTATTTTGCTCGATAATTTCGATATTCCGGACATCCGGGAAGCGGTGCGGATCGCGAAGGAATTCAATCCGAATCAGGCGCTGGAGGCGTCCGGCGGTATAACGATTGAAAATGTCCGGGCGATCGCGGAAACGGGTGTCGAGCGAATTTCGATCGGCGCGTTGACCCATTCCGCGCCCGCGTTCGATTTTTCGCTTCTCATCCGCCACGTGAAGAAATAAAATTGCCCGGTTGAAAGCTTTCAAAACTGGCAAAATTCCCGCTGCTCGCTGACTTTCATTGAAAGAAGTAATTGATAGTCAGCACAGTCCTTGAGCAACGGATAAATATTTAAACGAAGCTAAAGGGCAAACAGTGTCCCCTACGGGGCCAAACTCGCCTCGGGAATTTTTCCAGCTTTTAAAGCTTATTAATTTTTGCGCCGTCAGTGTGGCATGATGACCGCGTCCGACACAAAGCTCGACGGATCCGCCGAGAATTTTGGCGGAAGTTTGACGAGCTTGGCGAGTCACTGTCTGAGCGCAGCATCATGCCACACTGACCAGCCATTGGGAGCGAAAGCTGAAAAAACATGTCCATATTCAAACTCACCACATCCATGAAACCGTGCGGGGACCAGCCCGAAGCGATTCGCAAA
Organism: uncultured bacterium; assembly: GCA_964522565.1. Lineage (GTDB taxonomy): Bacteria > Omnitrophota > Omnitrophia > Omnitrophales > Danuiimicrobiaceae > CAZFUU01. Next base: position 14,322 of record CAZFUU010000009.1, read on the forward strand.
CTGACGGACGGGCTGCGCCGTGACACGAAAGAACAGGTTCTGATCGGCGTGACCGGTTCCGGAAAAACGTTCACGATGGCGAACGTGATTGCGCAGTGGGGGAGGCCGGCGCTGGTTATTTCCCACAACAAGACCCTCGCCGCCCAGCTTTACAGCGAGCTGAGAGAATTTTTCCCCGAAAACGCGGTCGAGTATTTTGTTTCCTATTACGATTATTACCAGCCGGAGGCGTATATTCCCCACAGCGATACTTATATTGAAAAAGACGCTTCCATCAATGACGACCTCGACCGCCTGCGGCTTTCGGCGACCAGTTCGCTCCTGTCACGGCCGGATACGATTATCGTGTCGAGCGTGTCCTGCATTTACGGATTGGGCGCGCCCGAGGACTGGCAGGGAATGCTGGTGCGGATTGAAACGGGAAAGGAACTTGTCCGGGACGATTTCCTGAAGTCGCTGATTGCGATCCAGTATGAACGAACCGAATCGGATTTGAAACGCGGAATGTTTCGCGTCCGCGGAAATTTGATTGATCTGTATCCGTCTTATGGGGAACAACCGTACCGGATTCAGTTCGCGGGCGACCGGATTTCGAAAATTTCATTTCTTGAAGCGCGCCGGCTGACGGAAGCCGGAACGCTCGATCACCTGGCGATTTATCCGGCGAAACATTTTGTGACGACGTCCGAACGGCTTGAGGAGGCGCTGAAATCGATTGAAGCGGAATTGGCCGGGCATGTCCGCGAACTGACGAAATCAGGGAAGGACCTGGAAGCGAAACGGCTCGAGTCGCGCACCCGTTACGACCTTGAAATGTTAAAAACAGTCGGCTACACCGCCGGCGTCGAAAATTATTCGCGCCACCTTTCGGGCCGCGCGCCCGGTTCCACGCCTTACACCCTGCTGGATTATTTCCCCAAAGGGTTTTTAACGATTATCGACGAATCGCATCAAACCGTTCCCCAGATCCGGGGGATGTTCCAGGGGGATCTTTCCCGGAAAAAAATACTGGTCGAACATGGATTCCGCCTGCCCTCGGCGCTCGACAACCGCCCGCTTAATTTCGCGGAATTTGAGGCGATCACGGGCCAGACCGTTTATGTTTCGGCGACGCCCGCTGAATATGAAATGCGGCGTGCCGGCCGCGTTGTCGAACAAATTATCCGCCCCACAGGCCTCCTGGATCCGCTGGTCGAAATTCTGCCGTGCGAAGGCCAAATTGACGATTTAATCGCGCGGATCAGGGAACGGGCGAAGAAAAAGGAACGGACGCTTGTGACGACGCTCACGAAACGAATGGCGGAGGACCTGAGCCGGTATTTGAAAGAGGTCGGGATTCAAGTCCATTATTTGCATTCGGAACTGGACGCCTTTGAGCGCGTCGAAATTCTGCGGGATTTGCGGCTTCAGAAATATGACTGCGTGGTCGGGATTAATCTTCTGCGCGAGGGGCTTGATTTGCCGGAAGTTTCGCTGGTCGCGATTCTGGACGCGGACAAGGAAGGATTTTTACGGAATGACGTTTCGTTGATTCAAACGATGGGACGGGCGGCGCGCCATGTCAACGGAATGGCGGTTCTGTACGCCGACCGGATGACTGATTCGATGAAAAAGGCGATTGAGGAAACGCGCCGCCGCCGGCAAGCCCAGGAGCAGTTCAACCGGGAGCACGGAATCACGCCCCGTTCCATCAGCAAAGAAATCAAAACCGGAATCGAGCGCTGGAAAAAGGCGGAGCAGATCGTCGAATCTGTCGTAGGCGAATCGGATGAGACATACGCCGTTAAATCCGAACTGGCGTATCTTTATGACCGGATGCTTCGGGCGTCAAGCGCGCTTGATTTTGAACGGGCAGGGCGGCTTCGCGATGAAATCAGGAGGATTGAGGAAAAACACGGGCTTCAGAAAGACACGGTGTTAAAGAAAAAACGGAAATGAACCTGGGGTCAGCCCCAGATTTTCCACAATTTAATCATATTGTTAATCTGGGGCTGACCGCATGTTCATTTAAAACAATAACCTTTCGTTTTTTTCTTGCAGACGGAACTGCCGCATTTGTAGCAGACCTCGTTTTGAATGCGTCCAGCCGAAAAAAAGGATTTAATGTTGGACAGCGTCGTTTCCGCGATATTTCCGAGCGCTTCCCGCGTGAAAAAACCCTGATGCGAGGTAATCAGCACGTTGCTGAAGGATAACAGCCGCGCCAGCACGTCATCGGTCATAACTGCCGCCGAAAAATCCTCGAAAAAATACTCGCTTTCTTCTTCATAAACATCCAGCCCCGCCGCTCCGACCATTCCGTTTTTCAGGCCTTTGATGAGCGCCTTGGAGTCAATG
>CAZFUU010000010.1:0-16334 GCA_964522565.1 uncultured bacterium
ATGACAAATCGACCACCCCGCCCATTTTAATGATGGAATCGTGATACGCGGCGATCAGCACCAGAGCTGTCAGCGCCGCCGAACTAATCGCGAATCCCTTTCCGGTCGCGGCCGTCGTATTTCCCAAACTGTCAAGCGCATCCGTTCGCTCACGCACTTCCGGATCCAGGCCTGCCATTTGCGCGTTGCCGCCTGCATTGTCAGCAATCGGCCCGTAGGCGTCCGAGGCCAGTGTAATGCTCAAGGTCGACAATAAACCGACAGCCGCAATTCCGATTCCGTATAATCCTTTGGCCATGTCTTGAAACCCGCCGGCAAAATAATAAGCCGCGAATACCGCGCCGGAAACGAAAATCACGGGCAAAGCCGTTGACAACATTCCGACACCCATACCTGAAATAATGACCGTTGCAGGCCCCGTCAGGCCACTTTTTGCAATGGATTGCGTCGGCGCATATGAATCGGAGGTGAAATATTCTGTTACAAAACTCACGCAAAGTCCCGCGGCCAAGCCGGAAATAATCGCCCAGAAAATCCCGATTTCTGATTTACCGAGTCCGAAGCGCACGAGAAAATAGGATCCGATAACGACAAAAATACTTGAAGCGATCACGCCCTTCCGGAGCGCTTTTAACAGCACGGATTGATTGGCCTGCTCGCCCGAACGGACACAGAAAAAACCGAGCAGGGAAGAAATGATTCCGCACGCGGCTATCCCCAGAGGCATTGCCATGCCGACAAAACCGAGGCCAGCGCTTGCGCCGAGCGCGATTGCCGCGATCAATGAGCCGACATAAGATTCAAATAGATCCGCTCCCATCCCTGCCACATCGCCAACACAATCGCCCACGTTGTCGGCAATCACGGCCGGGTTCCGAGGGTCATCTTCAGGAATTCCGGCTTCCACTTTTCCGACGAGGTCAGCTCCGACGTCGGCTGCTTTGGTATAAATTCCGCCGCCGACGCGCGCAAACAGCGCTTGTGAGCTGGCGCCGATTCCGAAAGGAAGAATGGTTTGCGCAATCAGGTCCGCAGTGTTTTGGCCTTCAAACATGCTTAAACCGAAGTAATAACGCAAAAATAAAAACCAGGCGACGACATAAAGAGTTCCAAGCCCGACAACGACGAAGCCCATCACCGCTCCGCCGGAGAAAGAAACCCGAAGCGCCTTATTGAGTCCGCTGATGGCGGCTTGCGCCGTCCGGCTGCTGGCTCGCGTGGCGATGGCCATTCCGATATATCCGGCCAATGCGGAAAAAAATCCGCCGACGAGGAAGGCAATCGGGATAAAGATCAGAAAATATCCCCTGAGTGACAGCACCAAGAGAATGGAAAAAATAATCAGAAAGAAGATCGACACGCCTAAATACTGCTGTTTTAAATATGCGCCGGCTCCCTGGCGAACGGCTGTCGCGATTTCCACCATTCGTTCGTTGCCGTCCGGGCTTTTGAGAACCTGATGCGCCAGCCAAGCGGCAAATAACAATCCGATTATTGAGCAGGCAAATCCCAGCCACGAAATCATTTCTGCGTTCATTTTTTTCTCCGGTTGACGGTTGTTTCAGTTCTTTTAAATGTGTGTTTTCCCTGGGTACTGGCCACGGGGTTTAATGAGTGGAAGCTTCGCCAGGGCGTTGGAATAATATTTTAACAGGACGCCTGAGGCAGTCAAGGAGTAAAAAGTTATGTGCAAAAAGTTTTCGTATCAAAAATTTTCGGGGGGCTTGATTGAACGAATGAAAAACGAAATTGACAGGCGTGTTTTTGGTGTTTTTCAGAATTGTCTCGACATTTTTTCCGGAATATCGTAAATTTCGATGAGCGGACGAATCACTCAGCTAACGCAAGAAAATTTTTTTCGCGCGATTGCGGTATTTTGAATATGAATGGAAGCGATTGTTTTTCGCGGGGCATCCACAGAATAGAAAAGAAATTTACCGTTTTAAAATTATTTAAGGTCAAAAGCGAATTGACCGAAATTTATAGGGAGTTTATCAAGGACGGACGATTTCGAAAATGTGTGTTCAGGACGAGATGTTCATATGGGAATGACAGGGAATTGTCGAAAATACAAATTAATCAACTGGATCGCTTTGGGAACGATTTTTGTCTTGGCGGGATGCAGCGTCACCTCTCAACCGGACTATTCCACGACTCCTGCGGCACAATATACCTATGATATTGTGATGCCAACGGCAATGCCGCGCGATGTGTATCATGAAGTCGGGCCATTGGAAACGCTCTGGCGGATTAGTAAAACGTATGGGGTTCCTCAGCAAACGATTATTGATGCCAACCGGATTTCGGATCCTTCCGCGATTAAGGTGGGCCAGAAATTATTTATCCCGCAGGCGCAAGAACCTCAGGCGATTATTCCATTGTATTATACGCGTCCATGGTCCTACATCATCGTTCACCACACCGCGACTGATTTCGGGAATGCGCTTACGATCAACAAATCTCATCATAACCGCGGTTTCGAGGACGGACTCGGGTATCATTTTCTGATTGATAATGGCACGATGGGAAAACGGGACGGACAAATCGAGATCGGGCCCCGGTGGCTGAAACAAATGGACGGAGCGCATACGAAAGCCAGCGATATGAATAAAGTCGCGATTGGAATCGGTATTGTCGGGAATTTTTCAGAAGTTTATATGTCTGAAGCTCAAATGAAATCGCTGGTTTTTTTAACGAACGTATTACGGGCGCATTATCAGGTATCTTCTTCTCATATTATGGGGCATCGTGATGTTCCGGGCGCCCGCACGGAATGCCCGGGGAAAAATTTTCCATGGCAGGAATTCAAAAGAAGGCTTGAAAATCCGCAGTACAGCCGCTAGATTAAAAGCCTAAGCACATGTATAAAATTTTAAGAAGCGCTTTGGCTTTGGTGCTGTTTATCAGCGGAGCTGTCCCGGTTTGTTTGAGCGAAAACCGGAATCCCTATGTCCGTTTTTCCGAGCCGGAATATCCCACTTTTGAAGAATTGGTTTTGTTTTCCCGAAATCCTATTCCCTCCGATGAACTGGCTGGGAAATTGAATTCTCTGTGGGTAACTCCGGTTATCAGCAATGAGGCCTATTACCAGGGTCTAAGAGCTCCCGCAAGAACACACCGCCGCCTGGGTCAATTTATCCGCGTTGTTTCATGGAATGTGGAAAAATCGCTTCAAATTCCCGCGGCCATTACCGCCTTTACCGATGCCGGTGAGTATTGGAAGAAAATCGACTGGAAGAAAGCGATGCCGGGATCCAGGAGATTTAGGCGGGCGGTCAGGCAAAGAGATCTGCTGCCGGAGGCGGATATCGTTGTTTTGCAGGAGATGGACGTCGGGGTTAAACGTTCGGATTACCGGAATGCTCCCAGGGAAATGGCCGAAGCCCTTGGGATGAACTATGCCTATGGAATTTCATATCTTGAAATTGATCCCGCGTATCTCGGGACGGAAGAGATGTATTTCAAGGAGGGCGGAATAGACGAAGATGCGATGGATTATTACCGCGCGGATCCGGCCCGTTATCGCGGGCTTTTCGGGTCGGCCGTGCTGAGCCGTTATCCGATCAAGCGCGTCATTGTTTTTCCGTTAAAGTCTCAGGGCTATGACTGGTATGAAGGAGAAAAAAAACAAACGACTTTTCTTGAGGAAGCCCGGCGGTTTGGCGCGAAAGCCGTTTTTAAAACGCGGATGCATCGTGAAATCAAATTGGGAAACCGGATTTTTATGCGCGTGGATCTTGACGTGCCGGGCCTGCCGCAGGATACGCTGACGGTAATTAATGTTCATCTTGAAATCAAATGCGTCCCTAAAAAAAGAGAAGAGCAAGCCAGGGAAATCTTGAGTTATATCAGGGAGATTGAAAATCCGGTTGTGATGATCGGTGATTTTAATTCGGCTCCCGACGACTTGACTCCGACTTCGGTCAGGCGCGAAGTGGTGCGGGCAGTGAAGGATCCGACCAACTGGTTGTCGGGCGCTGTTACCGTTTTGCTGCCGTATGCATTCGTGATCAACATGGGGCATCGTGCAATCAATATCACAAAAAATTTTCAGGATCCTGTGGCCCTCCATGTGCCAATCATTGCGCCCAATAAGGTCCGCGGAATGTTTCGAGCGATAGAAAAATTTCGTTTTAACGACGGAACGGCCTTTGATTTCCGTGGCGACAAAGTGCGGTCATATAACCGTAAAAAAGGATTGCTTGCCAATTCAAACCAACGGGATTTTAAATCATTCAAAACGACTTTTCAGGTCCGGCGGCCCCTGACGCATTTGATCGGAAAGTACCGGCTGGACTGGGCGTTTGTCAAAGGCCTTCAAAAAAATCCCCGGAACAGAAAAGAATCTTATCGGCTGGCGCCGCACTTCGGGGCAGTTCTGGAAGAGATGAATACGGCCGTCACCCCTCATATGTCCGACCATCATCCGATTACGGTCGATATTCCGTTTGACGAGCCGGAGTTTTAAGATTCTTTCATCCGGTGGTGGAACGGATTATACTGTGTTGGATGGAAATTAATATTGACAATCATGTTTTCCTTGCATAACATCGCTCCCAAATAAGATTTAATCCGAATATCAATCCGGAGAAAATTATGAAAATTCACCGAAATAGTTCCGATAGCTTGGCTGAGCGGGAATCGTTGAAAAAGTTCCGGAGTAAATTGAAAGAGGCGGGCCTGAAGCTGACACAGGGGCGCATGGAAATTTATCGCGAAATTCTGAAAACACGCGGTCATTTCGACGCGGATGAGTTGTATGAAAGGTTCAGGCGAAAAGGTTCCCCGATTGCCCGCGATACGGTTTACCGCACGATTCCATTTTTGCTGGAAAGCGGCATGATCCAGAAATCAGCGGGTTTAAAACACCGCGACTATTTTGAAAACATCAAAACGCTTGGGCATCATGACCATCTCATTTGCGTCCGGTGCGGACGGATTGTTGAATTCAAGAGTAAACAGGTTGAACGCTGGCAAAATGAGATTTGCAAAAAATACGGATTCAAGCCGGTATTTCACGATCATCGCTTGTTTGGGAAGTGCGCGCCGTGCGAACGAAAAGAAGGCGCCGCGGCAAAGAAGGGAAAAGTATGACCGCAATGGGCGCAGATAAGGCAAAGAAAATTATTATCGTTGGCAGCCCCAACGTCGGCAAAAGCGTTTTGTTTAACAATCTGACCGGACAGCACGCCACGGTATCGAACTATCCCGGAACGACTGTTGAAATTTTGAAGGGGAAGGCAAGAATAGGCGGGGATTCCTTCGAAGTGATTGACACACCCGGAATGTATTCCTTTTCTTCCTTGAGCGAAGAAGAAGCCATTGCCAGGCGAATCATTTTTGAGGAGAGGGACGCGCTGCTTGTGCATGTGGTTGACGCGAAAAATCTGGACCGCATGCTTCCTTTGACACTGCAAATTCTCGAGGCGAATTTACGCGTCGTTCTCGTCCTGAATATGATGGATGAAGCAAGGCGGCTCGGTTTTCACTTTAACCGCCGGAGCTTGCAAGAACAATTAGGCATTTCAGTCGTTGAGACGGTTTTGACGAAAAGCGAAGGCATGGATGAAGTGAAACATATGATTTCTTCGGCTTTTCGTCAGGGGCCGGGCCAGCGGAGTCATTCGGAGGTCTCATTTTTGGGTAATGCCCGTCATGTCATAGAGCCGGCGGTGGGGCGTGTCGTGGATTTGTTACGCGGGGATTATCGCATTTCGAAAAGGACAGTCGCGATACTTTTGCTTTCGGATGATGAAGAAATCCTTGCTCGTGTCGGCGAAAAGGAGAGTCCGAATGATATTGAGGAGATGAAACGCGAAATTTCCACGTTGCGGGAGAAATGGAAGAGTCCCGTCGAATATGAGAGGGCGGTATCTTTCCGCGCCGTCACTGATAGAATGACGAATGAAGTCATTCAATCTCCCGATCAGGCGCGTAAAACCCCGCCGTTATGGAGGAGATTCGGAGAGATCCTGGATCGGATGACCACTCAGCCGTTAACGGGCATTCTGATTTTGGGATTGATTCTTTATTGGGGTTTTTTTCAGTTTGTAGGGGTGTTCGGGGCCGGGACGGTCGTTGATTTTCTGGAAGAAGATATTTTTGTCGGGCATCTCAATCCTTTTTTTGTGTGGGCGGCCGAAACATTTATCCCATGGGGGGTCGCCCGCGATCTTTTCGTGGGGGAATACGGCGTTCTCACCTTGGGGCTTCGATATGCGCTTTCCCTGATTCTTCCGATTGTCACGTTTTATTTCCTTGTTTTTTCCGTGATTGAAGACACCGGATATCTTCCTCGCCTGGCAATGTTGATCGATCGTATTTTCAAAATGTTCGGGCTTAGCGGACGGGCGGTTATTCCGACGGTTCTCGGTTTCGGATGCGTCACGATGGCGACGATGGTGACACGGACGCTTCCGACCAAACGTGAGCGGTTCATCGCGACGCTTCTGCTGGCGCTGGCCATTCCGTGTTCGGCCCAGCTGGGCGTTATTTTGGCACTGTTGAGCGGCAATATTTTCGGCCTTCTGATTTGGGGGACGGTGATTGGCTTTATTTTTGTCGCGGTCGGAACGCTGGTTAACCGGATGCTGCCCGGAGAGCCGGCGTCTTTTTATATGGAACTGCCTCCGCTGCGTTTCCCCAAGATTTCGAATGTTTTTTTTAAAACATATGTGCGGGTCAAGTGGTATTTTATCGAAATTCTCCCGTTTTTTATTTATGCGAGCGTGATGATTTGGTTCGGCAAACTGATCGGGTTGTTTGATGTGGTTATTCGATGGATGGAAGCACCGGTGTCCTGGATCGGCCTGCCGCCGGAAGCCGCGTTTTCTTTCTTGATGGGTTTTTTTCGCCGCGATTACGGCGCGGCCGGCCTCTACGATCTTGCTCAGGCCGGAGTGCTTGACGGCGTTCAGATTGTAATCGCTTGCGTCGCGCTCACGCTTTTTATCCCCTGTATCGCCCAGTTTTTGATTAACATCAAGGAAAGGGGATGGGGGGCCGGCGTTCTGATTTCAATCTTTACCGTTGTTGTTTCGTTTTCGACGGCGTTTGTTTTGAACGCATTTTTAAGGTATGTGGGGATTGTTTTGTGAAAATCACGAGAGCGGGCAATCAATCGAAAAACAAAAAAACATCTCCCGGATGCATGACGCTTGCCGAGCTTAAGATAAACCGAAAGGGGCGGGTGATGCGGCTCAGGATGGACCGGCTTTCCGAATTGCACGAAATTCTTGCGATGGGCGTTGTGCCCGGTGTCGAAATTATCCTGAGACAGAAATTTCCCTCGTTTATTTTTCAAATCGGGCAAAGCCGGTTTGCGATTGACCGCGAACTTGCGGAAGATATTGAAGTCGGATATTGTGAGGATAATTGATTTTTTTTTGGCGAATCAATATGGCATTGGGACAACAACCTTTCCGTGGATAATTCTGCTTGGTGGCGTTAATCCATTGTGTCCGGCTAAGGCGTTTTTTCGATCATTAAACAGGTCTCAAAACATACTTTCCAGTCCAAAATCACGCGAATCGTCAAAACGGCCGGTTCTGCGATGGTCAATTGAGCGGGAAACGGATGCTTGTGCCACCGGAAAATCACGCTGTTGGTCGCCGGCTCGATATCCGTATGGACACTGCGGATGGTGTGTCCGTCCGGCAGGGCGTATTCAATCACTTCCTTGTGAAATCGCTTGTCTTTTTTCCAGCAGGTCACGACATAGAGTTGAGACGGGTGAAACGGAAACCGGGCGGTGTATAAGTTGCTCAGGACTCCTTGCGCGACGTATGAGTCATGTCCCTGCTGGCGGAATTCCTTGCATACCAGGCATTGTAAAAGCTTGATTTCTTCGCTCATGAGATGAATTATATTCGAAATCGGCCGATACGCAAACAAAGCATTTAATGGACACGCCCCTTTTTTCATTGACAGGATTCATAAGTTTGCTAAATTGAGTCGCTGGTTGAACTTAGACGGAGAGGATCGAATGAAAAAAATTTTAATCATCATCGGAATTATTGCGTTAATCTTGATTTTGGGCGTCGTCATTTTTATCGCGACGTTTCGCCTCGACCGCTACAGGCCGTTGGTGGTCAACAAGATTGAATCAATGGTCGGCAACAACGTCGGGATCGGTTCAATCAATCTGGGATGGCGGCACGGCGTGGTCCTTGAATTAAAAGGATTTAAAATATTCGCCAAAAACAGGCCGGAAGTTCCGCCGTATATGGAAATTGAATCGATTCGAGCGGAGGTCAAGTGGGATGCGCTTTTCAGAAAAGCGATCGAGTTAGGTCAAATCACGATTGTGCGTCCGAAAGTGAGCTTGAGCCAGCACCGGGATGGATCATTTGAAGTGCTCGGCATCGCCATGCCGGAGCAGAAAAATCAAAATCAGACCGCCGGCGTTAATCTTCAAATGCTTTCTTTGTTGATGAACAAAATCATCATTCAGAAGGGACAGATTCATTATTTGAATCGTCAGTTACAGCCGCCGCTGGATCTTACCGTCCGTGAGATTGACGTTTCGCTCGGGCCTGTTTCATTGTCTCAACCGGTTGAAATAACCGGCAAAGCGGCTTTGTTTCATGCGTATCAGCAAAATACCGATTTCGAAGTTAAGTTTGTCATTGACCTGGTGAAACGGCAGGTCCGGTTTTCTCCGTCCAAGATTAATATGAATTTGAGTCAAATTGACGGGGCTCTGCTTTCACATGAGATTCCTGCGCTGGCGGGGATTCATATCGATAAAATTAACCGGGGATCGCTAAGCGCGTCGCTCAAGGAGCTGGTGATTCCGTTTGTCGGCCGGCCACAAGTTGACCTGGATGTGGCACTTGATATAGAGAAAATCGGGTTGAAGGAACCGCCGGTCATGTTGAATCAGGTATCCGCATTGGCCAAGGTGGACATGGTTCGGGCGACGCTTGAGCGATTTTCGGCGGAATTGGGGGGTGGCAATATCAGGTCGGACGGCTTTTTCAATTATGGAATTGAGCCGGCTGAAATGGGTTTTAATCTTCGCGGGGAGGGCATTGAGGCGCAGGCGCTTTTTCCCGCCGCTCAACCGAATGAACCGCATCCGACGGGAAGCGTTGATGTCGAGTTCAAAAGTGGCGCGACGGGAAAATTGACATCAAGCGATCAAATTTCCGGTGAGGGAACGATCCGGGTCCAGAACGGAACGATTGTCAATTTTAACATCATGAGAGAGATCTTCAGGCGTTTGGCGATTATTCCGGGGCTTGTGGAAACCTTGACAGCGCGTTTACCGGAAAATTACGGTTCCCGGTTTGAAGCGACGGATACTGTTTTTAAGCCGATGGAACTCCCGTTTACTTTCGTGAAAAATACTATCCGGTTTGATCAAGTGGCGGTCAGCACGGATTCTTTTGAATTGGCCGGAGGGGGCTCGGTTGATTTAAACGGTCCGGTCAACGGTAATACCATTTTTTTTCTTGATCCGGATCTTTCGTCGGCGATCATCAGAAGCGTCAATGAACTTGAATATTTGACCGATCCGAAAGGACGGTTGAATATGCCGATTCAGATCCGCGGCAATATTCACAAAGTCGAAGCTGTCCCGGATTTGAAATATGTCGGGACTCGTCTGGCGGCGTCTAAAGCACAGGATGCGTTGGGCGGGTTGCTGAGGAAAACGCTGGAAAAGAAGGGCATTCTGAAGGAGACGCAGTAGAATTTTATGAGCCGACGGCCGCAACATACCACAATCGCCATCATTTATGATTTTGACGGAACATTATCTCCCAATAATATGCAGGAAGACACCATCCTGAAATCCTACGGGATTGACAAGCAAAAATTTTGGGCGAAGGCGATGAAACTTGTGCGCGAGGAAGGGTATGAGAGGACGCTTGCGTATTTGAAATTACTCATCTGGGATACGGCGTTTCGTCAAAAGCCGCTTCGGAAGCATGTTTTTGCGAAACTGGCGTCTCAAATCGAATATTTTCCGGGGGTGCTGGAATATTTCGATGATTTGAGCCGGTTTATGAAAAGCGTTCCGGAAGTCAAGGAATGGAACATCCGGATCGAGCACTATATCGTTTCAAGCGGCTTGAAAGACATCCTTGACGGAACGGCGATTATCAAGCATTTCAAAAAAGTATACGCGTGTGAATATGAATACGACCGCCAGGGGCGTCCCGTTTTCCCGAAACTTGTGATTAACGATACCAACAAGACGCAGTTTCTTTTCAGAATCAACAAGGGCAAGTTGAAATTGAGCGAAAGCATTAATTCGCACACGCCCGAAGACAAGCGCAGGATTCCTTTCCGGAATATGATTTACATCGGAGACGGAATTACGGATGTTCCCTCGATGACGGTGACGCAAAAAAACGGCGGTTACGCGATTGCGGTGTTTGATCCGCGGAGCCGGGTGCCCAAGGAAGTCATGCAGATGGTCAGGGAAAAACGCGCCGATCATTTTGCTCCCGCGGATTTCCGTGCGGACAGTTTGCTCGTTAAAATTTTACACCGGGTGCTCAAAAAGATTATTTTAAATATTTCATATCAATCATCGGCGGCGATGTCGTATGACTGGGTGAACAGAAGTTGACGATTTTATCTTGTCATTCCCGCCCGCCTGTCCGGCAGGCAGGCAATTTTTAAGCGGGAATCCAATGCGTGGATCCCCGGCCCGCCTGCCCGCCTCTCAGCGGACAAGCCGGCTTGCTCGCCCGTGGCGAGCGAGGCAGGCTAAAACGTTTCCGCCGAAGGACGGATCCGTCCGAGGCAGTGTGGCGGACGGTGATGACAGAGGCAATATTAACCATTGGATAAGTTGATGGAAATTATTCAAACGGAAATCTTGGTGATCGGCTCGGGTCCGGGTGGAATTACCGCAGCTTTTTATGCCGCAGATAAAGGCAAAGAGGTTGTTCTGGTGGAACAGGATGAACGCCTTGGGGGTGTTTGCCTTCACCGCGGATGCATTCCCTCGAAATCGCTTATTACCGCCACGAAAGTGATCCGTGAAGCGCGGAAATCGGGGGAACGGGGAATTTCATTCGGTGATCCACAACTCAATGTGGACAAACTGCGTGACTGGAAAAATTCGATTCTATCGAAATTGTCCCAGGGCCTTCAAAGTCTGGCTGACCGGCGGCGTATCGGCGTCGTTCACGGACGCGCGAAGTTCAGGGATTCAAATTCTGTCATCGTTCAATCCGGAAAAAACCAAACCGCCGTCCAATTCAAGCATGCGATTATCGCCTGCGGATCAATGCCGGCATCCATCAGCGGATGCTGTTTTGACGGAAAACAGTTCATCACATCCAACAAAGCGCTTGATGTCCCGGATATTCCCGGGCAGTTACTGGTGATTGGCGGGGGATACATCGGAATGGAAATCGGCAGTGTCTATGCGGCGTTAGGAAGTGAAGTGACGGTTGTGGAAGCGTTGGGAGGTATTCTTTCGGGAGCGGATCCGGATCTTGTCCGTCCGGTTTTCGGCGCGGCGGAACATTTGTTTAAAAAGATTCGTTTGCAGACGAAGGTAACCGGCGCAAAAATCGAGGGGAGTAAAATCAAAGCGTCAATGGCCTCGCCCGGCGGGCCGATCGAGGAATTTTTCGACAAAGTCCTGATCGCTGTCGGCCGGAAACCTAGCACGGCAGGCCTCGGGCTTGAAATGACGCAAGCAAGAATCAACGAAAAGGGATTCCTCATTGTTGATGAGAATATGAGAACTTCGGATCCGTGTCTTTATGCCATCGGGGATGCGGCGGGTGGGTTATTGCTGGCTCACAAGGCATCGAAGGAAGCGCGGATCGCCGTTGAAGCGATCGCGGGCGAGAAAAAAACACCCGCTAAATTTGTCCTGCCGTGCGTTGTTTATACGGATCCGGAACTTGCCTGGTGCGGGGTCACGGAAACGGAGGCGCGTGCCCAAAATTTACCGGCTGAAACCCTGAGATTTCCCTGGTCCGCATCCGGCCGCGCGCTGACGATGGACAGGACGGACGGCATGACGAAGCTCATTGTCGATAAAAATTCCGGAAAAGTCCTCGGCGCCGGAATTGTCGGGGCCGGCGCGGGAGAGTTGATCGGAGAAATGGCGCTGGCGATTGAAATGGGTGCGACGGCTCAGGATCTGGCGCGGACGGTTCATCCGCACCCGACTCTTTCGGAAACAATCGGGGAATGCGCCTCCATGTTTTATGGCGATGCGACGAATATTTATTCGCGGCCCAGGAACGCCAAATGAGAACCGGAAAAAGTAAAAAGAACCTGATTTGGGTTGATATGGAAATGACCGGGCTGGATCCGGAAAAAGAACGGATTATCGAGATCGCGACAATCGTTACGGACGGCCAACTGAATATCTTGGCCGAAGGCCCCAATTTAGTCATTCACCAGCCCGACAGGGTTTTGCTGGCGATGGATAAATGGAACCGGAAACACCATCGAAAATCCGGCCTGATTCAAGCCGTCCGAAGTTCGAAAACGACGGTCAAGGAAGCCGAAAAACGGACACTTGAATTTCTAAACCGATTCTGTCATCAGGGAAAGTCGCCTTTGTGCGGAAATTCCGTTCACCATGACCGGAAATTTCTGGCGCGCTACATGCCTCGGCTCGACGCGTTTTTGCATTATCGCCACGTCGATGTCAGCACGATCAAGGAAGTCGTAACACGCTGGTACGGGAAACCGAAAAAATTTAAAAAGAAAAAGGACTCTCACCGCGCACTTTCCGATATCCGCGAGTCGATCGGGGAATTGAATTTCTACCGGCAGGAGTTTTTCAAGCCGTTGATTTAGACGGTTCCGGCTTGTTTTCTTAGAAATTTTCAAGCGAATTGCAATGACGCCCTAAAAGGGACTGCAAAAAACGCTGTCATTGCGACGATCCCGCCAGAGACGGGAGATGAAGCATCTCAACGCAAGGGCAGGACGTCTGAATCCGTGCAGCCTGCGTGTCGTCGTCCGGTATCCGGTATGTGAGCTAAGCCGCTAACAAAAGACTGCCAGCCGCATATTTGTGGATAATGCTGGCCACCAGTGTCTGATAGGGAATCCCTTCTTCGGCTGCTTTCGCTTTAATGCGATTTAAATCTGCTTTCGAGATTCGAATGTTCATTCGTTGATCTTTTCGAAATGTATTCTTTGCGATTTCCGCGTAGCGGTTTAATTCCGATTTCTTGGGATTGATCAACTCCCATTTATCGTTTTCGATCGCATCCAGAATTTCATTCTCTTCCTTCTCCAATTTATATTTCTTCATTTTATTCATATCATTTGCCTCCGGATAAAAATTTTTTTGTCAGTTTACGGCTTGGAATAATGGTTTTTAGATAAATTTTCTCATCATCTTCAACAAAGGGGACAACGTAAATATACCGGTTCATTTCAATAATAAACTGTTTTTGATGCGCGTATTTCCCTTTCCCCGTCACAAGTGCAATGATATGTTCACGTTCGATGAGAGAAACAATGGCGGCAAACGAGATATTCCTCTCCTTAGTCAACTTTTGATTCTTCTTGCTATCCCAATCATATGCTTTACTCATAACGGGAGTCTACACGAGTGTGTGCCTAATGTCAATACATCATGAAAAAATAGCGATTCTTCAGGGTGGCTAACCGCAGCCATGACACGCATTGAAAGGCCGATTGACAAGATATCCGCGAGTCGATCGGGGAATTAAATTTCTACCGGCAGGAGTTTTTCAAACCATTGGCTTAAACGCTTCCGGCTTATTCTCTTCGAAATTTTCAATTAATGCCCGCATCTTTTCGTATTGATCCGTATGATTAACCGCATGGCGGAATTTTGACACACCCGGATGGCCTTTGAAACGCCATGGAATGACCTTGCGCATGGCGACGATTGCCATTCTTTCGCCGGACGTGGCCATTTCCAGCTCCAAATGTTTGAGCAATAACTGTTTTTGATCTTTAAAGGAAGGCATCGGAGGCGCGGGTTGATTTTTTAGCGCGGCATCTATTTCCCGGTATATCCAGGGATTTCCGATACTCCCTCGCCCGATCGCAACGCCGTCACATCCGCTTGTTTGAATGAGACGAACGGCGTCTTTTCCGCTGAAAACATCGCCGTTTCCGAATAACGGGATCTTGATTGCCGACTTGACCCTGCCGATGGCTTGCCAGTCTGCTTTTCCCGAATAAAATTGCGCTCTTGTTCGCCCGTGAACCGTGACGGCCGATATCCCGCACGCTTCCGCGATTTTGGCGATAGTGACCGCTTCATCACCCGAATCATCCGCGTATCCGAGGCGAAGTTTTAATGTTACCGGAATTTTATTGACGGCCTTGACGACCGCATTCAGGATGCTTTCCGACTGCTTCGGATCGCGCAGGAGCGCGGCGCCTTCACCTTTACGGGTAACTTTCTGGACAGGGCAGGCGAAATTGAGGTCAAGGACATCAAAGCCGAGCTCTTCAATTATCGTTGCGGCGGTTGCCATGGATTTTGGATTGCGCCCGAAAATCTGCGCTCCCACAGGCCGGTCATTTTCGTGGGTTTTCAGCAGTGATGAGGTTTTCCGGTGACAGCGCGCAATGGCTTCTGCCGAAACCATTTCACAAAATCCGAGTTCCATGCCGTATTCACGCGCGATCAGGCGATAGGCCACATCGGTGAATCCGGCAAGTGGCGTTTGGATGATATTAGATTTTAATTTCAAATTTTTTATCTGTAGCATGGCGGGCGGTAGTATAACATATTTGATGCGTGTTCTGCCGCTCGACAAATTTTTTTAAAAAATTGTGAAAAACACGTGGTGTGAAAAACGCGTGGTTGAGTGAAGGTTTGCAAAATGTTAAAGTGTAATCACTTCGGCGATTCCACAAAAGGAAAACCGGCGATGCGTCATAACAAGATTTTAAAATCTCTAACAGGGTTGTCGCCTGCGAATGCCCGGTAAAGTTGAAATGAAAATTCATGTTTTACAGCATGTCACGTTTGAAAACGAAGCCAATATAGGCGCATGGGCAGACGCGCGCGGTCACACGATAAACCGTTCGCTTCTCTATGAAAGGGAAATTTATCCGCCGGCGGATGAATTTGACTGGCTCGTGGTCATGGGCGGGCCCATGAACGTTGACGATGAGGAACGATACCCCTGGCTGGGCAGCGAAAAAAAATTCATTGAGAATGCGATTTCGGATGATAAACTGGTTCTCGGGATTTGTCTTGGCGCCCAGTTGATTGCGCGGGTGCTGGGCGCGCCTGTCCGGAAAGGGCTCTTTAAGGAAATCGGGTGGTTTCCGGTCAAGTTAACCGAAGCAGCGGCCATGTCCGGTATCGTTAAAAATTTACCGCCTGAGTTGATGGCATTTCACTGGCACGGCGATATGTTTGAAATTCCGGGCGGGGCGATGCGCCTTGCCGAAAGCAAAGGGTGTCCCAACCAGGCCTTTCAATTCGGAAGCCGTGTCCTCGGGCTCCAGTTTCATCTCGAGTCAGGCAGAGACAGCATTTTGGAGCTGATGAAACATGAAGAGGCCGGGATGAGAGAGGGCCCCTTTACACAGACGGATCGGCAGATTCGCGCGGGCATGAACCATTTGGAAGAGATGAATCGATGCTTGGCCGCGATTTTGGACGGAATGGCAGCAGAAGTAAAATTGACAGGCGTTAAAGCCGAAAGGACTGAATCATGACACTTCCGAATATCCAGAAAGTGAAAATTGCCTTGTGTGTTTTTGTCGGTTCCTTTTTTTTCTTGTGTGCCGTCCGGCCGATTGCCGCGTCTGATTACGGGTCGCTCGAAAGCGTTTTGAAAGACAACGAGCAAAAGATGAAACAATTGGAAACCAAATTGGGTTTGATCGAAAAAAACCAGTCGCAATTGTTGGAGACCGTGAATTATTTGAAAATCCGGTTGCGGAAAGTCGGGAGGTAAATCATGCTGATGAACGCTGATTCTGAAAAAAGGATCCATTTGATGGCGTGGGTATTTGTGTTTTGCCTTGCCGCGGCGCCGTTGGCTTTCGCGGATTCGGCTTCCGATCAGGTTGTTGCCGCAGTGAAAGCCCAGTCGGCGCAACTCGAACGAATGTCTCAAAGAATGGATAAAATCATACAGGATCAGGAAAAAATTTCAACCGAACTGGAGCAAATCAGGTATTGGGTTAGATAAATTGCGGCGTCGGGAATAAACCCCGGGGCCTCAGATCAATTAAACGGCCGGACGGTCTCGAAAAGAGGAAAACATGGCAAAAAAGGATCAAATATTAAAAACGGAAACATTGGCGCTTCACGGCGGACAGGAACCGGATCCGGTGACCGGCTCCCGCGCGGTTCCGATCTATCAAACGACATCGTATCAGTTTAAGAACAGTGAACA
>CAZFUU010000011.1:0-3940 GCA_964522565.1 uncultured bacterium
GCCTGGGATATTTCGCGCAATGAATACCGCAAACGAATCCTTCATGATCTCCGGCTTGCCCGCCCGATTCTTTGGGAAAAACCGGTGCGGGGACTCCTGCGGAATCTCAAAACTCTTCCGCGTGAGGAGTTGGAAGCCCGTTATCTGGGAGTCACGCCCGCGCCCGACACGCTGTCGCCTGTTTTTTATCATCTGTGGGATTCGCTCGACAGAAAAAAATCCGTTCAGATGCGCATCCTTGAGATGAAAAGCCACACCTACACGGAGACGCAGGCCCTGGTGTATGCGCGGGTGGAGGAACAATACGAACCGACCGAAAGCGCCGTGGCCCAGGATTTTCTTTATCCTTCCGGCTCGGAAATCGAATATATTTTCATCGTCGATTTGTTTGAAAACGATTTTAAAATCGTTCAGGTTATTCCGTTTTATTTTATCGATGCGTTTAATCAGCTGAGAAAAATAACCTTTCCGCTTGATTTGGAGCTTTATCAAAATCTGGACTCATGGTCGGAACGGTTTGAGGTGGATGACGTTCATCTCGGAGATTTTCTGTCGGTTCAGTTGAACCGCCGTATCCAGACGGCGCTGGGGGATGATGAGCGCGTACGTCATACGTTGCGACGGGCGCGGCTGAATTTTGAATATGAACATGACATGGCCAATATGCCGGCCGGCCAGCAATTGCCCTTTTTTGCGCTGAGATATGACTTGGCGAGCAAAGAGATGCGTGAGCCGGTTCTCGATTTCAATGATGCGATTGCCGACGAAGACGTTCTGTATGTTCTGAATATCGTTTTGATGGAATTTGCCGATGTGATCCGCAGTTACCGTTTTTCCGACTATGAATCCATTCATCTGGTCTGGCAGGGGCCGGGTGTGCCGGTCAGTTTGAAAGTTTTTCCGGATGAACTGGATGCGTTCCGGCGGAAAAGAGCCGATCTCAAAAGTGTTCTCGGAATTGAGAATTGAGCTCCCATTTGCTCCTGGAACGCTTCTGCTTGCCCGCCGACGCCTTATTGGCGGGGAACCCTCCTGTCCCCGAAATGGAACTAATTTATTCGCTTAGAGCACGCGACATTTTTCGAAAGCGGGAAAACTAGAAAAAAAACTGAAGAAAACCGGAAAGAACCCTCGCGAAGCCCTTTCTGCGCACGAAGCCCTTTCTTGAAACATATCCTTTAAGTATGGTAATATGTTCCCGCTGGCGCTCTCATTGGAAGAGTGCTAAATCAGGTTATCGAATCATATATGACGAGGGAGAAACGCGGTAAAATGGAAGAACTCAAGGACAGGCAAAAACGGCTGCTTGGCATGATCGTTGACGCTTATATTTCAACGGTCGGGCCGGTCGGTTCGAAATCCATCGCGCAGTATTATGACGGAAAAGTATCTCCCGCCACGATTCGCAATGAAATGCATGATCTTGAAGCGCGCGGTTATATTACGCATCCGCACACCTCTGCCGGCAGGGTTCCGACGGACAAGGGATACCGCTACTACGTTGATTATCTGATGCCGGATCCGGCGTTGAATCAGCAGGACGTGATGCGGATCAAACGGGAATTTGAGGCGCGAATTGAAAATCTTGAGGAATTGATCGACCGGACGTCGAAAATTCTGGCCGTTTTGTCTGAACAGGCGGGAATCGTGTTGTATCCCAATTTCGAATCTCTGGTGCTCAAACGGATTGATTTGACGCAACTCGGGCTTCGCCATGTGTTGGTCGTTTGGACGGCCGAAAACGGATTCATTCAAAGCCGGGTCATCGACATGGAACGCGAGATTGCCGAAACCGATCTGAAGCGTCTGAATATATTTTTGAACGGTGAAATCGGCGGACTGCCCTTGAGTGAGATCAAAGGCACGTTAAGCCGCAAGCTGACGGAAGCGCGCGATTCCATTTACCAGCTTTACCGGGAAGCGTGCCGGATTGTTTTAAGCAGTTTTCCGGACGGAAGCCTGCCGAAAATCCTGGTGGGCGGGTCGCATTTCATGCTCGAAAAACCGGAATTTAAAAGCTGGGAAAAATCCAAAAATCTGATGAAAGCGCTTGAGCTCCGGGATTCGCTTCTCGAGGTCATCCGTGCGCGCGATGCCGTCGATGCGCGCGTGCAGATTCAAATCGGAGAAGAACATCATTGCGCGGATTTATGGGATTGTTCATTTGTGACAACGCAGTATTTTGTCCACGGCCGCCCGATTGGGATGCTCGGAATCCTCGGGCCCAGGAGAATGGCGTACAACCGCGCGGTCGGGCTTGTTGGGTTTATGTCGGAATTTCTGGGCGGGTTTTTGGAACGGGGATACGGAAAGGCGGATTGAAATGAATTTCGGAAAAAAGAAGGAAAATAGCGAAGAGGCAAAAGAAAACAATCCGGCGGCGGAGGCCGGTTCTAAACAGCCGGAAAAGGTGGAATTGACGCGCGAAGAGCACGGCCGGTTGCTGGATAAAATCGCCGAACTGGAAGCGCTCAAGGATAAGTATTTGCGCGGCGCCGCGGATTTTGACAACGCGAAGAAACGAATCGCCAGGGAACGCGATGAATTTTTCAAATATGCCCTGGAAGGCCTCCTGTATGACCTGCTTCCCGTGCTGGACAATTTTGAGCGCGCGCTCGCGCACGGGGAAACCAGCGGGCAGACCAAATCGTTATCCGACGGGTTTCAGCTGATTTATAAGCAGCTTTTTTCCAGATTAAACGAGTGCGGATTGAAAAGAATCGAATCGGTTGGCAAGATGTTTGATCCGCATATCCACGAGGCGGTCGAGCGGGTCGCCTGCGACCATGAGCCGGACGGAAAGATTATCGAAGAAGTGTTGGCCGGCTATGAGTTCAACGGGAAACTGTTGAGGCCACCAAAAGTAAAAACAGCGGGAAAGCCGGATGCGTGTCCGGAAGTTCCGAAAGAAGAAGAGCTGACATAATCATGACTCGAAGCACATCGAAACGGGATTATTACGAAGTGTTGGGCGTGGCCAAGAACGCCGGCGCGGATGAGATCAAGAAGGCCTACCGGAAACTGGCGATGCAGTATCACCCCGACCGCAACAAAGGCGACAAGACCGCCGAGGAAAAATTCAAGGAAGCGGCCGAGGCCTACGCTGTTTTAAGTGATTCGCAGAAACGCGCGCAATACGACCAGTTCGGACATTCCCTCGGGGGACAGGGGTTTCAGGGTTTTGAGGGGTTTGAAAGTTCTTTCGAAGGATTCGGCGATATTTTCGGCGATTTGTTTGATTCTTTTTTCGGGGGGCGCGGCAGGTCGGGCCGCTCGGGAGGCCGAAAACGCGGGGTTCGCGGCGCGGATCTGGAATATCCGGTTGAATTGACGCTGGAAGAAGCCGCGCGGGGAAAAGAAATTGTCATCGAATTTTCGCGTTCGGAAGAATGCAAGGAATGCAACGGTTCCGGGGCAGAGCCGGGCAGTAAAAAAATCGTTTGTTCCGTCTGCGAAGGATACGGAGAGGTACGGGTCTCGCAGGGTTTTTTTCAAATGCGGCAGGCCTGCCCGCAATGCGGAGGCACGGGTGAACAGATTTCAAAATACTGTCATGCCTGTCACGGTTCGGGCCGCGTGAAAGAAAGACGGAAGCTCAGCCCGAAAATTCCGGCGGGAGTCGATAGCGGAGCGCATTTGCGGCTTCCGGGGGAAGGAGAAGCCGGCGCGCGGGGCGGTGAACGAGGCGACCTCTATTTGGTTATTCGCCTAAAACCGCATCCCGTGTTCGATCGCTCCGGCAATGATATCCTGATCGAGGCAAAAGTCGAAATGCAGGACGCCGCTTTGGGGACTGACATTGAAATTCCGACGCTTGACGGGAACGTTCAATTGAAAATACCGGCCGGCACTCAGCCGGGAAAGATTTTTCGTTTGAAAGGAAGAGGAATCCCTGATTTGCGCGGGCGGGGGACGGGAAGGGTGATTGGGAGGGGCCATG
>CAZFUU010000011.1:3950-16039 GCA_964522565.1 uncultured bacterium
GGTCAGTGTCGTGATTCCCGAGAACTTGTCCGGGGAAGAAAAGAAAACGCTTCAGTCGTTTTCGCAATTGCGCGGGCAATCGGGCTCCCGCTCAAAAAATTTTTTCGGAAAATGGAGGAAATAAATGCCGACATACGATTATGAATGTGTTTCATGCGGACACCGGTTTGAGCGG
This sequence comes from uncultured bacterium, assembly GCA_964522565.1. GTDB lineage: Bacteria > Omnitrophota > Omnitrophia > Omnitrophales > Danuiimicrobiaceae > CAZFUU01. Next base: position 4,126 of record CAZFUU010000011.1, read on the forward strand.
TTCCAGTCAATTACCGCGGAACCGCTTCGAAAATGTCCGGAATGCGGGAAAAAAGTAAACCGCCTGATCGGCGCGGGCGCCGGAATTATTTTTAAAGGATCGGGTTTTTACCAGACGGATTACCGTTCCGACTCGTATAAGAAAAAAGCCAAAGCCGAAACCGAAACAAAACCGGCCGCATGCCCCAAAGCCGACAGCTCGGGGGCGTGCGCTTCTTGTCCGGCCGCCAAATCGTCCAAGTCATCTTGAAAGCGCCGGAATAATCCCTCTTTGGAGTGGCGATGAAATTTTTTGATTATCGAACGCGGGTCCGTTACGCTGAAACCGACCAAATGGGAGTCAGTTACTACGCAAATTACCTGGTCTGGTTTGAAGCCGCGCGGACGGAATATTTCCGGGCCGTCGGACTGGTTTATTCCGAGTTTGAAAAGCAGGGCGTCTTTTTGCCTGTCGCGGAAGCGCACTGCCGCTACCTGGCTCCCAGCACCTATGACGACGAATTGACGGTTCGAACGGTTGTCAGCCAGATGAAATCAAGTTCTATCCGGTTTGAATACCGCATTTTCAAAAACGCGAAAAGCCCGCTGGAGGCGCGTCCATCCGAAAAACCGATTGCCGAGGGTTACACCGTCCATGTGTTTATCGACAAGGCAATGAAACCCGTCCGGATTCCGGAGCCGGTCCGGAATCTTGTCGAAATCGGTTCTTTTGACAAATAAACCGCGTTGTTTCACGTTGACCCTTTTCGCGGGCGTGTGTTAAACTGCCGCATCATCGAATGTCCCCGGAACAAATCGAGGGAAATATTAAATTCGGAGCGGGAATGAATCAAAAATATAAAGTCGCAATTTTAGGAGACGGCGGGTGGGGCACGGCGCTCGGCCTGTTGAGCCAGCGGCGGGGCAATGAAACCTTGATTTACAGCTCGTTTCCGGAATACGCCAAAGTGCTGGATGAGACCCGAGAAAACAAGAAATTTCTTCCCGGCTATCCTATTCCCCGGGAGATTCGAATTACGTCCGACATTAACCAGGCCGTCGAATTCGGCGATATTATCATCCTGGCCGTACCGTCGCTTTATTTGCGAAATTTTCTCTTTAAACTCAAAGAGCACATTCTTGCCGACAAGACCCTCGTCAGCGTGACAAAAGGGATTGAAGCCAGGACCCTGGCGCTTCCGTCGGAAATTATTTATTCGGTTCTGGGCGAAAAAATTCATCTGGGCGTGCTTTCCGGGCCTTCGCATGCCGAGGAAGTCGCAGGCAGGATTCCGACGCTGGTGGTGGTGGGGTCGAAACAGGAGCGCGTTACTTCGGTGGTTCAGCAAGCGCTTCGTTCGCCGGATTTCAGGGTGTATATGCAAAGCGACGTGATCGGCATCGAAATCGGCGGCGCGCTCAAGAATGTGATTGCGATCGGAGCCGGTATTTGCGACGGACTGGCTTTCGGATCCAACACGAAAGCCGCTTTGGTCACGCGCGGATTGCTGGAAATGGCGCGGCTTGGTATTCGCATGGGCGCCAACCCGAACACATTTTTCGGGCTTTCGGGGCTTGGGGATTTGATCACGACGTGCGTGTCTCCATTCGGCCGCAATCTGAAAGTGGGCCAGGAACTCGGAAAAGGCCGGAAGTTGAAAGAGATTCTTGCTTCCATGGAAATGGTGGCCGAAGGGGTCGAGACAACCCGTTCGGCGTTTGAGCTCGTCAAAAAATATAATGTGAACGCGCCGATCACCGAAGAAATTTACAAAATTCTTTATGAGGATAAGGATCCGAAACGTGCCATTGTTGACCTGATGATGCGCGAGGCCCGCGAAGAAATGAAGCAGTATTAGTTTTGAATCTTTATGTTTTTCCCGGGGACTTTCGTCGCGCGTGCGGGCTTTCAAAGACAAACTTCCGGTTCAGATTTTCTTTGTATGGGACCGTTTGCATGGGGATGCGGCTCAGCAATCGAGTTTCGCCAGGTTTATATCGCTTTTCGGGACGTGGCTCAGCCCGGTAGAGCACACCCTTGGGGTGGGTGGGGTCGCGAGTTCAAATCTCGCCGTCCCGAGAAGCGATCAATAACTCAAGTGTAATTCTGATTTCAAATTTAACCTTCTAATCATTATTCATACCCAAAGTTGTTTGAAGCCCTTATCAAATATAATTCGTAGGGTCGGCTGCTCAAGGCCTTTTCGGGGTTTCAGATATTTATTTCCCGCGGACCGCATAAAGTTGTAGAATACTGCCAAGATGAGCACATGATGTTCTAACGCGAGGAGGACAAGATGACAGTCCGATTAAATTCATTTTTTGCTATATTTCTCATGTTATTTGTGTTTGCAGGGTATATGCCTGTGTCTTTGGCGGCGCAGTCGGAAGCAAAAGGAGGACTTATGAAACTGGGCGATAGCGCTCCCGATTTCAGTTTGCCGGATGTGGTAACGGGCGAAACTTTTTCTCTCAGCGATTTCGAAGGTAAAACGGCGCTTTTGGTCATGGTCATTTGCCGGCATTGCCCGTATGTTCAGCATGTCAAACAGGGAATCGGCGAACTTGCGAAAGAGTACGCAGACAAAAATATAGCGATTATCGGCATCAGCGCTAACGATCCCGAAGGGTATCCTGCCGACGCGCCGGAAAGTTTAAAGGAAATGGCCGCCCAGGAAGGATACGCGTTTCCTTTTCTTTTCGACGAAACCCAGGAAGCGGCGAAAGCGTTCACGGCCGTCGCGACGCCAGAATTTTTTCTTTTTGACGGCGAACGGAAATTGGTGTACCGCGGCCAATTTGACGACTCAAGGCCTAACAGCCAGACGCCCGTGACCGGCGCGGATGTCCGCGCGGCAATCGACGCGGTGCTCGAAGGCCGCCCCGTGGCGGAAAATCAAAAGCGGGCAATGGGTTGTTCGATTAAGTGGAAACCGGGAAACGCGCCGCGATATTGACGTGTTAGTTTTTTAAATCAAAGAGAACAAACAGGTAAAAACCGGAGGAGAACTTATGAGAATCATCGTCATGTTGATTGCTCTGTCGTTTCTGTTTCTGGGGGTTCCGGCCGCGGTTGTTCATGCCGCCCCTGAATACAACGAAACGGTTTTTGATAAAATGGGAGATGGGTTCGCGACAATCGGAAAAAGCGGCGCCGAGAAAGATCAGATTCTTGCTCAGCGGAAGGCGGATCGGTTGAAAAAATTCACCGAACGCGAAGCGAAAAAGGCGGCGAAAAAAGCCCAAAAAGAGATGAAAAGCGCCGGAAAAGACGCAAAGAAAGCCGGCGGTGACATGAAAAAGAAGATGGGCTTCTAACGCCAGGCGGTCCTAACGAATTTGCTTCAATCAAGGCCGCGTTTAGCATCAGCGGCCTTGATTGAACATTCAGGCCGATTGAAAATCCGCAAGGGTCATCAACATGTGCATTGGTGCGTATTTGACGTTCTTTCTGCCTTTTATCATTCTCGTGATTGTATTTCTCCTGGCTAAAAGTTTTCTTCAGCATCAGCAGGCGATTCGCGCGCTCGGTATCCAAAGCGGAGTTGGTTTATTCGGCGCGTCTCGCCGCGGGACCGCAAACGGAATGCCGTATGAATGCCGGTATCATCCGGGCGGAAAAAATACGCCGCCAAGCTTAACGGTTTCGATTCCCGTCCACTCACGGGTCAAATTTGAAATTCAACGGGAAAGAGCGTGGGACGGCTGGTCCAAGCGGCTGGGCATATCGGAGGAGGTGCAAATCGGCGATCCGGAATTCGACCGGCGGTTCTATCTTTACGCTTTTGACCAGAATTTTATTACGGGATATCTGGGGGATCCGAAACGCCGGCACGCGGTCGAAAAGATTTTCGGGTCCGGATTCTCCCGAATCAGAAACACGGGAAAACACATCGAAATCTGTTTAAAGCCGTATTCCCGGGATCGGTGGGCACGTCATGAAGAATGGATTGAGGATGCGGCGGGGACGCTTGCGGATCTGGCACAAGGGCTTTGTGAAATCCAGACGAGTGGATCGGAGGAGGCCGAGCGTGCCTGGGCGTTTCGCCGGAATATTTTTTACGCGATCGCGATTGCCTCCTGCGTTTTCGGTTTTTTTCTCTTCTTGTGGACAGCGGAACGCTATCAGCCGCTTCAAATGGGACGCCTGTTTATGTATTCGCTTCGCTTCAGCATTCCGGCCGCCGGATTTTTTATTGTTGCCGCGCTCCGGTTATTGAAAGGCACCTCATATTCACATAGGCATCTTGGCCCGTTGATTCTTTTTTCAGCCGTCGGGTTTGTTGTCTTTGGAATTGGCGCCGTGCTTTTTCTAAACGGCCACCGGGATTTGTCCCTGCCCCTCGCGCACATCACGCACGCCGGACAAAAATGGACAAGCCATTCGAAAAGCAGAACGCATTATCATATTTCGTTTCCGTCCTGGCTCAACACGGGAGATGCCGTCCAACTTAAAATCCCCAGGACGGTTTATGATCAAATCACTCCCGGCAGGACACGCGTTCGCGTCCATGCGAAAAAAGGAAATCTCGGATTTGAATGGATTGAGTCCTATCAAATTGAAGCGCCCGCGGGGCCGGGCTTTTGAGCGGGGATGACTTAATATTTTGAGAACGAAACAACCAACAAGCGGAGGATTCAGATGAACGAACAACTGACGACGCTTCAGCGGGTGATTGATCTGGTGATAGAATTCGCGGTGCAATACAGCTTTCAAGTGATTGGGGCGGTGATCATTCTGATTGTGGGAACGGTCATCGCGAATTGGATCACGTCGCTGATGATGAAAATGTTCGAAAAGAAAAAAATGGACGTCACTTTTTCAAGATTTGTGGCGGGAATTGTCCGGTTGATGGTGATTGGTTTTGCGGTCATTGTCGCCATGGGAAATTTCGGGATCACCATCGCGCCGTTTATCGCGGCTTTGGGCGCCCTGGCTTTCGGCGCCAGTTTCGCGATTCAGGGCCCGTTGTCCAACTACGGCGCCGGTTTGTCGATTATTATGGCCCGGCCGTTTGTCGTGGGAGATACCATTACGGTGGCCGGAGTCAGCGGCGTCGTTCAGGAGGTGAAGCTGGCCTGTACGGTTTTAACGACCGAAGACGGAGTCAAAATTACCGTGCCAAACAAGGAAATCGTAGGGCAGGTGATTCAGAATTCCCGGCACTACCGGATTGTTGAGGGAACGGTCGGGATTAGTTATTCGGATGATCCGGGAAAAGCGATTGAAACCGTAATAAAAGTAATTCAGAGTAACCCGGATGTGACGGATACTCCGGCTCCCCAGGTCGGAATCGCGGAATTCGGCGACTCTTCAGTCAATATTGGTTACCGCTACTGGGCGCCGACGGTCAAATATTATCAGGTGCTATACGCGGTGAATCTTGAGGTTTATCGCGCGGTCCAGGCGGCGGGCCTGACAATTCCGTTCCCGCAAAGAGACGTGCATCTGATTCCTCAACCGGGCCGGTAATCCGGAATGCGGGTTTGAAAAAAATATCTTTTTTGGGGTTGTCTCGTTTGCCCCGAATGCGTATGATAAAGATACGTAAGTCGGAAGATTTTATTAACAATACGTCCTTCAAAGGGGCGATAATCAGGGGAGGCGGGCATGAAGTATCATTGGTCGGTCAGGTTTTTGGTGCTGATCCTGTCGGTCGCGTTTTTGGCCGGTTGCGGATCCACGACGAAAGCGACGGATTTTAACAATCTCACGACACCATCGGGAAAACCTGTCGCTCACTTGAATACGTCCAATATCGCGATTCATCTGATGCTTGGGGAAAATCCCGTCTGGGGAGACGCGAGTTTGGAGAAAACGGTGGCGGATTTCACCGCCGCGGCTAAAGCGACCGGCGCGAGCAAAGTCCGTATCGTTCAGTCTTCGCAAAGAAATTGGTGGTTTATTTTCTTCCCGATTTCACTGCTCGTCACGCCTGTCACAAGTAATGTGGCCGGTGACGCGATCGCATAAGGTTGTTTGAACTGAAAGAGCCACCGCCCGCAAAGCGGTGGCTTTTTTGTTTTGAGGCGTTAACGAGCTAAAGGAGAGGGCTGAAAAATGAAATTATTAATACGTCTCGGTTTGATTCTGATTTGTTTGATCCTGGTTCTTGGGCTGACGAAAAACTTGATCGCCCGGTTCGCGGTGGAAAAGGGCGTGGAATTCGCGACTGGCCTGCCTCTAAAAATGGATTCGCTCAAGATCAGTTTTTTGAAAACGCATATTGATATCAGGGAGTTAAAAATTTTTAATCCGAAAGGATTTTCCGATTCTATTATGGTCGATATGCCGGTTATTTTTATTGATTTCAACTTGCCTTCATTGCTCCGCGGCAATGTCCATCTCGAGGATGTGGAGATTTATTTGAGGGAATTTTCCGTCGTTCGCGCCGCAGACGGCAGGTTAAATATTAATTCGATTAAGGCCGTTCAAACGGCGGAGAAAAAACCCGCCCCTCCGAAAAAAGAAGTCCCGGCGAAAAAAGAACGGCCGCCGGAAGTCAACATTGAACGGATGGGCCTGCGTGCCGACCGTGTAACGTATCAGGACTTCAAAGGGGGCAAGGTATCTAGCCGTGAATTCAAAATCAATTTGAACGAACAATATCAAAATGTGACTGACCTCAATCAGATTATCCGGATAATTGTACTCAAAGTGATGATGAACACGCCGATCGCGCATTTGACGGGATTTGACCTGGGCGGATTGCAAAGCCAGGTATCCGGAGTGCTTTCATCCGCAACAAAACTTGCGGCGGATGCGGCGACACTGGCCCAAGACACATTAAAGGCGACCACTGACCAGGTCACAGGCGTTGCAGGGACAGGGCAGGACACGCTCAAGGGAGTAACGGAGACCACAAAAGGCTTGCTCGGCGGCCTCAAAACCGAAGCGGGCGGAATCGCGGGCCGGCTGACAAGCCCTTTTTCCAGAACAGAGGAAGAATAAAAGAAGAGGAGCCGGCAGGTGTGTCCGGCGTCAAACGCTGAAAATGAGAAAACATCCGCATCTGTTTGAAACGAATGCCCGGGTTTTTCTCGGGCGTCTTTCCGAGAAGTATAACCGCCCGTTAACACTGGCTTCTGTCCCCGCCAGGGAATGGGAGAAAATCAAACAACGCGGGTTTGATTTGCTGTGGCTCATGGGGGTTTGGGAAAGAAGCTCCGCGTCCCGGAAAATCTGCATGTCGGATGAGGGGTTGCGCCGGGAATTCAAAGCCGCGCTTCCGGAACTACGCAATACCGACATCGCCGGTTCTCCTTATGCCGTTTATGGGTATCAATTGGATCCCGCTTTGGGAAAACCCGCGGACCTTCCCGAACTTAAAAAAAACCTGAATCAAGCCGGCCTTGGGCTGATTCTTGATTTTGTGCCGAACCATCTGGCGGTGGATCATCCCTGGACGCTTCAATATCCGGAACGCTTTGTGCGGGGCGCGCCCGGGAAGGTTAGGGAAAATCCCGGCTGGTTTTTCAGGACGGCCAAAGGGGATTTTCTCGCTCACGGACGCGATCCGTATTTCCCGCCGTGGACGGACACCGCCCAGGTTAATTTTTTTTCCGACGACATGCGCGTCGCGCTTGCCGAAGAACTTGTGAAAATATCCAGGGTTTGCGACGGAGTCCGCTGCGATATGGCCATGCTGGGGCTTCATGATATTTTTCAGCGCGTGTGGGGCGAGTATTTGGACGGGACGCCGCGGCCGAAGGATGAATTCTGGCCGGAGGTGATCCGCAGGGTGAAGGCGGAAACGCCCGGATTTTTATTTCTGGCCGAAGTGTATTGGGATTTGGAGTGGACGCTTTACAAACTCGGTTTCGATTTTACTTACGATAAACGGCTTTACGACCGCCTGAAAAATTCAAGCCCCGAAGACATTCGCGGGCATTTGCGCGCGGAGATGGAATACCAGGTCCAGTGCGTCCGTTTTATTGAAAATCATGATGAGGTCCGCGCGGCGGCGGCGATGGGAACAAAAAAAGCTTGTGCGGCCGCGGTAACGGCGCTGACGGTCCCGGGCCTCAGAATGGTGTTTGACGGACAAATCAAGGGAAAGAAAATCAAACTTCCGATTCAACTCGCCCGCGAACCGCGCGAAGAATGGGACGAACAGGCGAAAAAGTTTTATGACATCCTTTTGCGCCAGGCGGATGACCGCGTATTTCATGACGGTGAATGGCGGCTTCTGGAAGTGACGCCGGTGTATGAAGGCGATGAGAGTTGCGGGAATGTGATTGCCTGGAGCTGGACACTCGGCGGGGAAGTCAGGGTTGTCGCGGTCAATTATTCTGATGTTCCGTCGCACGCCCGTTTAGCGGTCAAATTGCCCCAGGGCGGATTTGGACAAACGGTCGACGTGACGGACGTTTTGTCCGTCAAGAAGAACAGGTTATCTGCCGAAGAATTGGTATATCAGGGATTGCCGGTTGCTTTTTCCCCTTGGGAGGCCAGTATTTACAGCTTTTCGGTGTCTGGCGCCTGAAACCTGTTTCAGGAGACAGATCAATCGGGTGTTTTGAGTCAAAAAGAGGGATTTTTTTCTTTTTCTGCATTTTTTAGTTCCCAAAGTTTGATTTTTGAGTCATAATATCAAACCGCATTGAGTGAAGTTCTTTTGGAAAATTGGTCAAGTGGGGCAAAGAGATTGCGTGTCATGACCCCCCGGATGCTTTTGCAACGTGCCTCTGAATGAGGTAAACCGCATGGAGCGCTTTTATGGCTGCGCCGAGAAAGAAGAACGAAACGAAAAAAAACGGCAAAAAAAATAATGCCGTGAACGGCAATAAAAAGCCGGTCAAAAATAACCGCAGAAGCGTTGTATTCCGGACCCGCGCGCGCGCCAAAGGCAAGCCCGAAGAAACCCCGCAGGCCGCCGAAATTCAAAGCCCTTCCCACAGTCCTGTTTATGTTCCGTTCGTATCCACGCATGTCCAGACCGAACGCTATGAGCCGCCCCGCGAACTGCCTGAGCATTACGGCGACAACCAGATCTATATTATGGTGCGCGACCCGAACTGGATTTTTTCTTACTGGGAAATTCAAAAGGATCACCAGGACAGGGCGTTGGCGCAGCTCGGCGGGAACTGGAATGACGTACGGTCTGTTTTGCGGATTTATGATTTGACCGCGGCCGAAAACTTTTCGTCCTTTTCCGACATTGAACTTCGCAATCTTGCGCGGACATGGTATATCAGCGTGCAAGCCAACCGCTCCTACGTCGTCGAAATCGGCCTGTTGCACAGGGACGGCCGGTTTGTCGCGCTCGCGCGCTCCAATCAGGTGACGACGCCTCGCTCTGGGATGTCGGAGGTGATTGACGAGCAGTGGATGGGCATTGATTTTGACAAAATGTACGCCCTTTCCGGCGGTTTTGAAGTCGGGAAAAGTTCGGCGGAACTGCACCGGTTAATGCAGGAATATCTGACGGGTTCGATTTCTTCGGGCTCCGGAGGAATGGTATCCAGCGGCGCCAGTCCCGTGAGAATTAAAAAGAGGGGCTTCTGGTTTGTGCTGGACTGCGAATTGATTGTTTACGGGGCGACGGAACCGGACGCGACTGTCACGATGCAGGGAAAACCCGTTAAATTACGTCCGGACGGCACGTTTACACTGCGTTACGCGTTACCGGATTGCAAGCTCGTCCTCGACGCCAAAGCAGCGTCGGCCGACGGGCTCGAAGATCGGACGATCATTCCGATTGTAGAAAGGAAAACGGAACGGCCGGCGCCGGTCCTCAGGCCGGAGCCAAACGTCTGATCATGGAAAAAGGATTTCTCGCCCTCGTCCTTCACGCGCATCTGCCGTTTGTGCGCCATCCGGAACACGAATATTTCCTTGAAGAGAGCTGGCTCTACGAAGCCATTACCGAAACGTACATTCCCCTGATTCACATGTTTGAAAGTTTAACGAAGGATCATGTCCCGTTCCGCATTACCATGACACTGACCCCCAGTTTGATTTCGATGCTGAGGGATCCGCTTTTGCAGGAGCGTTACATCCGTCACGTCGACAAACTTGTGGAGCTCGCCAACAAGGAAATCGAACGCACCCGCTTTGAACGGTCCTTTAACGATATGGCGCTTCATTATTACTGGGAATTCACGCGCGCGCGCGACACGTTTCATCGCTATGGGCGCGACCTGACGTCGGCTTTCAAGCGGTTCCAGGACATGGGCGTCCTGGAAATTATTACCTGCGGCGCGACGCACGGATTTTTGCCTTTGATTAATAAAACCGAAGCTGCTGTCCGTGGCCAGATTGTCACTGCCGTCAGGCAATATGAAAGCGTTTTTGGCCGGCGGCCTCTCGGAATCTGGCTTCCCGAGTGCGGCTACTACCCTGGCGTTGATCAATTTTTAAAAGGAGTGGGCATTCGTTATTTTCTGGTGGAAACGCACGGGCTTTTGCACGCTTCTCCGCGTCCGAAATTCGGCGTGTTTGCGCCGGTGTATTGTCCTTCCGGCGTCGCGGCGTTCGGCAGGGACGTTGAGTCGTCCAAACAGGTTTGGTCGGCGATTGAAGGATATCCGGGAGATCCGGATTACAGGGATTTTTACCGGGATATCGGGTTTGATCTCGATTACGAATATGTAAAGCCCTATATCACGCCGGACGGAATTCGCATCAACACCGGAATCAAGTATTTCAGGATTACGGGGCAAACAAGTCAAAAAGAACCTTATGTCCGGGCGTGGGCGCTTGAAAAGGCGGCTTCGCACGCGGCCAATTTCATGTTCAACCGGGAAAAGCAGGCCGAGCACCTGTTCGAATTCATGGGCAGGAAACCGATCATTGTCGCGCCTTATGACGCCGAGCTTTACGGCCACTGGTGGTACGAAGGCCCGGAATTCCTGAATTTCCTGATTCGCAAGGTCGCGCACGACCAGAAAACTGTCCGCCTGATCGCGCCCTCCGATTATTTCAAGGAATACCCCGTGAATCAGGTTTCGACGCCTTCGCTGTCGAGCTGGGGGTATAAAGGATATTGCGAGACATGGCTGGCCGGCGCAAACGATTGGGTTTACCCCCATCTGCACAAGGCGGGTGTTCGCATGACCGAACTGGCGAGAAAATATCAGAATCAGAACGGACTTGTCCAGCGGGCGCTCAATCAGGCGGTCCGCGAACTTTTTCTGGCGCAGTCAAGCGACTGGGCGTTTATCATGCACACGGGCACGATGGTGCCGTACGCGGTGAAGCGCACCAAAAACCATCTGATTAATTTCAACCGGTTGTACGATGAAATTATGGGCAACCGGATTGATGAAGATGCCCTGAGAGGCCTTGAATCCCACAATAATATATTTCCTCAAGCCGACTACCGCCTCTTTATCGAGTGATTCTGGCGAATGGGTTAAAAAAAAGTTTGCTTGGCACTTTTTTGCCGGTGTTTTGCTCATGTCCCTCCGGATAATCGGTTGCATCGACGGAATAATCCGGCTAAAATAAAATTCGCAAAAGGACATTTATGCTTCGCTATTTTCTGATTCTGTTTTTACTTCTGGCCGCGCTCGCGGGATCGTCCTGCTCGCCGGCGAGACCAATGACGCGCACGGGCGACGGAACCGTCTGCGGGGTCTATATCAGCGGTTCGGGCTGTCCCAGCTGCGGCTCCACGAGCCGGATTTTATTTAAAGAATTTCTGGCGCAGCACCCCGGCCTTGTGATTCTGGAATATGAAATTTACCAGGACAGGGAATTTAATCGCGCGATTTCCGACGATTTTTTCAGGTATTATTCCGCGGTCGGGACTCGCGGCGTTCCTTTTTTTGTTTTGAACCCGTCGGCTTCCGCGGTCGGCAGGTCAAACGTCCTGGGATTAAAAAAACTGATTTTTGAGATTCCGCAAAATCCGTGCCCTTTGCCTGACGGCATGTCGCAGGCGTTTAAGGACTTGCCGCTCAGCGCGCTCGGAGGGAAACCGCGAATCTGG
>CAZFUU010000012.1:0-4048 GCA_964522565.1 uncultured bacterium
AGCGAGGGCGGCGATCAGGCCCGCGAGTTGACGGACAAAGGCCGCAAGCAGGCGGTCATTGGCGTGGCAAGGCGAGAAGCCAAGCCGCGCGTGCGGCGTTCCGCGATTATGCGGGGCCTGGAAGCCGTTGAACTGGAAACCTTTGAAGCGGCAGCCGCGTCTTCAAAGGCGATATTCGGGCGCGGAACGGATGAGGCCGTGTCCGCCGTTCAGAAAGCGGCAGATCCGATTTTGTCCCGCTTTTTCAAGTTTCTTGATGCTCAACTGAAACCGAAAGAAACAGAACAGGGGGCGACCGCTGATGGCACTGCTCAAGTTTCTCAGTAAGATGTTGGGAGGCCGACCGTCACCGTCACTCAAAAAGGGGGGCGCGATGAAGAAAAAGAAAAAACAAAAAAGCAAACCCGGAAAAAAACGCACGGCCGGGGCGAGCGGTTCGGCACGAAAAAAAAGCAAGCGCGTGAAAGCAAAAAAATCGACTGTCCGAAAAGCGGGCAGGAAAAAATCCACGGCGCGTAAACCGGCAGCATCCAGGGTGAAAGCGGCAAAAGCGCCGGCGGTTATCGGTATTGTGACCCATTATTTCCCGCATGTGAACGCGGCGGCGGTAAAGCTTAAAAAAGAACTGACAACCGGCGCGGAGGTCTTTTTCAAGGGGCACACGACGAATTTTTCGCAAAAAATCGATTCACTGCAGATTGACCGGGTGCCCGTCGCGAAGGCCAAAAAAGGCAAGGAAGTCGGCATTGAAGTCCTCGATCGCGTCAGGGCAGGGGACAAGGTGCTGGCGGTTTAAGCCGTTCAGGGAAGGAATTCGAGATGGCGCAGTGGCTACGCGTTTGGAAACAGGCGGATATTGAGGACATCCTGAAGCATCTTTTGATTATCGGAGATCTGTCGGGGGATTGCGCCAGTTGCCGCCATCTCGGGATTTCCTATAAAACGGCGACGGAATGCCCCAACTGCAAGACACCCTTCAAGTATTTCACGAGCCGCCGGTTTGAAACGCATCCGGGCGAACGCTTTCAAATCGTCAAACGGGCGTGCGAGATCCGGTCGGATATCCTGTGGATCGATTACGACGACTATAAAAAACTGACGGGACGTCAGCAAGCCAGGGATTTCTTTTCAAGTTGAAAAATCATCGCGACTCCTTTGACGTCATTGCGCTCGCGTTCGTGGTGTATTTTATTCAAGGCGCGCTCGGGATTGCCTCGATCGCGTTGGCGCTGTGCCTCAGAAGCGCGGGTTTCAGTATCGGCGAAATCGCGCAGATCATTTCCATTTCCTCGGCGCCCTGGTTTTTTAAAATTTTATACGGACTGATTTCCGACGCCGTTCCGGTTTTCGGGCTCAGGCGAAAACCCTACCTTGTTATTTTTTCGCTCATTTCCGCGTCCGGATGGATCCGTCTGGCCGTTTGCGGGTCAGGATACTGGGATTTTATTTTTCCTCTTTTGCTCGCCAATCTCGGGCTCGCGGCCGTGGACGTGATTACGGACGGCTATGTCGTTGAACATTCCACCAGGGAACGTGCCGGCCTGTTTCAGGGGATTTCATGGGGAGCGCGCAGTATCGGGGCGCTCGTGGCGGGCGTCAGCGGCGGTATTTTGGCGGCAAGAGTCGATTACCGGCTTATTTTCCTGATGACGGGCTGTTTGCCGATGATATCCTGCATCGCCGCTTTTTTTATTCGCGAACATCCTGAAAAGCGGGACGTTTCGGAATCGCGGACGACAAAGACGCATCTTGTTGACACGTTCCGGAAAAGCGTCAAAAGAATTCTCCGGCCGGACTATTTGCTGTTTCTGGGCGTATTTTTTTTGGCGGCGTGTCCCGTCGCGGCGGGAATCCCTATGTTTTTTTATTTACGCGAACACCTCGGGTTTGACGAGATTTACCTCGGGATTCTTCAAAGCGTCGCCTGGCTTGGCGCGGTCGCCGGATGTCTGATTTACTTGTCCGCCTTTAAAACCGTTTCCTGGAGAAAGGCAATCGGGCTGGCGCTGGTGTTGAATGCGGCTCATACGCTTCTTTTTCTGCTGATTCATGACCGTTTGTCCGCCGGAGTGCTTTTTTTGACGGGCGGCGTTTTCGGGTATATCGCTCTTTTGCCGCTGATGTCGGTGTCCGCGCGATTGGCTCACGGGACCGGCCAGGAAAGCACGCTTTTTGCCATCAGCGCAAGCGTGTATAATATCGGGCAGGCGTTTTTTCAGGCAATCGGCGGCCAGGGGTTTCACGTTTTCGGATTGAGGACACTGATCGTCCTGACGGCCGTGGTCAGTTTGCTGCCGTTGGCGCTTGTGCGCTATTTAACGCTGCCGGATGAAAAACATGGATAGCACGTGCCGCGCGCATTTGTTGATTGCCGGAAGGGTGCAGGGTGTTTTTTTCAGGGCTTCTGCCGCCCAAAGGGCAAGGCAACTCGGATTGCGCGGATTTGTCCGGAATTTGGCGGACGGACGGGTTGAGGCCGTTATTGAAGGCGAGAGGCCTTTTGTCGATAAATTGGTCGCCTGGTGCCGAATGGGGCCACCGGGCGCGTCCGTGGATGAGGTGACGGTCACGTGGGAAGCGGGCCGCGGCGAGTTTAGCGCATTTTCGGTCAGGTGAAAGAGGAAAATATGGAAAGCCGGAATCAGGTTTTGGCGGTTGAAATTTTAAAGCAGATACGCGCGAGAGGTTTCGAGGCGTATTTTGCCGGAGGATGCGTCCGTGATTTGATCCTGGGAACCGAACCGCAGGATTATGATATTGCCACATCGGCGCTGCCGGATGATATCGAACGCATGTTTTCCAGGTCAATACCGGTCGGGAAACAGTTCGGAGTGGTGATTGTGGTCATGGAGGAGCATCAGTTTGAAGTCGCCACATTCCGGACGGACATCGCGTATGAGGACGGACGCCGGCCGAACGCGGTCCGGTTTGTTTCTCCCGAAGAAGACGCGCAAAGGCGCGATTTTACCGTCAACGGGCTTTTTTATGATCCCGTCAAGTCCGAGGTGATTGATTACGTCGGCGGGCGGCGCGATATCGAACAGAAACTGGTGCGTGCCATCGGTGATCCTGCGAAGCGTTTTGAAGAAGATCATTTGAGAATTTTAAGAGCCGTCCGGTTTGCCGCGAATCTGGATTTTGAAATTGATCCGGATACCTGGAAGGCCGTCTGCGAACATCGCAAACAGATTCACAAGGTGAGCCAGGAGAGGATACGGGCGGAACTGGTGAAGATGCTGACAAGAACCGGAGCCGGCAGGGGGCTTCAACTCCTTTCGGACAGCGGATTGCTCGTCGAGATTTTACCCGAAATTGAGGCGATGAAGGGGCTGAAGCAGCCGCCGCGTTTTCATCCCGAGGGTGACGTGTTTCAGCATACGAAAATCATGATGGATTTGTTGCGCGCGCCCTCGATGGTATTGGCGTTCAGCGCGCTTCTTCACGATGTCGGAAAAACCCGGACATTTTCGGAAAAGGACGGCGCTATTCATTTTTACAATCATGCGCCGGTGGGGGCCGGGATGGCGCGCGAGATTTTGACCCGGCTCAAATTTTCCGGCAGGGAAATCGATTCAATCTGCCGCGCGATTGAGAACCATATGCGATTCGGCGATGTCATGGAAATGCGCCTCGGCAAGCTCAAGCAATTGATATCGGCCGACAGTTTTGATGACGAGCTTGAGCTGCACCGGATCGATTGCCTGGCGAGCCACTTGTCGCTGGATAATTATCATTTTCTCCTGAGGAAAAGGGAAGAGTTTCAACAAGAAGAAATGAAGCCGAAGCCGCTGATTAACGGATATGACCTGATTGCCTTAGGGCTCAAGCCCGGCCCGCAGATGAAACTCATTTTAAACGAGGCCTATTTGTTGCAGCTCGAGTCAAAGCTGACGGAGAAACAGCAGGCGCTTGAATTTGTCGCGAAAAAATACATGAACAAGGAGGAGGCGGATTTATGAAAATCGTTCTGACGGTAACGGGAAAAGATCGGCCCGGGATCATTGCGGCATTGACGGGAGAGATTTATCGCCTTGGGGGGAACCTGGAG
>CAZFUU010000012.1:4058-11169 GCA_964522565.1 uncultured bacterium
GACGCAACCATGACGATTTTGGAGGGGGAATTCGCCATGATGATGCTGGTTGAATTCAAAAATCCGGCTGTCTGCGGCCGGTTTTTGAAAAGCATTGCCGGGCTTGAGAAACGGATGGCGCTTCGAATCACTTCCAGAATAATCAGCCGCACGCTCAGGCGCGGCGATAAGCATTTGAGAGGGGCCGTTCCGCACGTGATTTCCGTTTATGGAAAAGACAGGGCCGGCATTGTTTATGAGGTGTCGAAACTGCTTGCCGCGTGCCGCTGTAATATCACGGATTTAAATTCCAGGATTATCGGTTATGGGGCCAAGGCAATTTATGTGTTAACGCTGGAGGCGGATTTTCCGAAGAATCAGGCGGCGGTCTCGCGTTTAAAACGCCGGCTTGAGGCGATACGCCGGAAATTGAAGGTTGATTTGGCGATCAACCGCATGGAAACGGGCGCGTTCTGATGAGTATTCTGAAGGTTCTTGTTTATCCCAACCCCGTCCTGAAACAGGTCTCCAAACCCGTTTCTCATCCGGATGAGGAATTCAGGCGGTTCGTCTCGGATTTGATTCAAACGATGCACGCGTATCCGGGTGGCATCGGTATTTCGGCGCCTCAGGTGGGGGTCTTGCGGAGGGTGATCGTCGTCGATTTATCGAAGAAAATGCCGGAAAAAACAGGCCGCGTGATGGTTAATCCCGTGATTGTCGCGCGATCGGATTCCAGGATTTCACGGGAGGGATGCATGAGTATTCCTGATTTTACCGCAAATGTGAGCCGCGCCCGGAGAATTACGGCAATCTGGCGCGATTTGGATCATATCGAACGGCGCGGTGATTTCGACGGCCTTGAAGCGGTCTGCATCCAGCATGAGATTGATCATTTGGACGGAATCCTGTTTCTGGACAGGGTGAGTTGTTTAAAGACGGATGTATTTATCCGTAAGAAGAAATGATTTTCGTCGTATTATTAACGTCCGATAATGTATCTTATGTAAACTCGTATTATCTATTCACTCTCGCGTAATTTTGGATATATTGATGGCCGTCAGATAAACATTTCGGCGAGCAGCTCAAGAGCCACTTTATTGACTTCCTTGCCGTCTACTTTTCCCTTTAATTTGGGCATTGCCTCTTTCATGATTTTTCCGATGTCGCTGGCGGCTTTGGCTTCGACCGCCTGAATGGCGTTCTTGATGACAGATCTTAATTCTTCCGGGCTCAGAGGTTTCGGCAGATATTGCTGAAGAATATCGATTTCGGCCGTCTCTTTATCGATTAAATCGTTCCTGCCGCCTTTCTTGAACAGTTCGATGGCGTCTTTACGCTGTTTAATTTGCTTCTGAATCAGGCCGAGAATGTCCTCATCGGACAGCTTCTCAGTCCTCATTTCAATGGCTTTATTTTGAATGGCCGACTTTAACATTCGCAGGGCTGCCAGCCTGATTTGATTTTTATCCTTCATTGCCGCGGTCAAATCCGCGGCTAATTGGTCAAATAACATTGTTTTTCTCCTTTGTTGATGTTCGGGCGTTACCAATCCTTGAGCGGCCGGCGTTCTCCGCTGAATTGCTTTTCAGGCCGCCTTAACGGCTGGATGTCTTTTTCCGCCTCTCTCAGCGCATTCAATATTCGCACGGCATCCTCTTTTGACATTTGACCCTGAAGCAACGGCCGCCCGGGTTGAGCGGATCCATCCGGTTCTTTTCCCTGTTCTTTTTTGGGTTCGGGGTGGCTTTCTTCTCTTTGATCCCTGGGCGTATCTGGACTTTTGTCAGAATCATCCTGCCGTTCGTCCTTTTGCGCGTCTTTTTCATTCTCCTCGGGCTTGCCGGTTCCTTCAATGTCCTGATCTTCTTTTTTATCCTGTTCACCCTGATCTTGTGGCTGCGGTTCCTGCTGTCGGGAGGACTGGTCATCCTGTCCCTGATCTTGTTGCTGCTGTTGCTGTTGTTGTTGCTGTTGCTGCTGGTCTTGTTGTTGCTGTTGCTGCTGCTGTTGGTCTTTTTGCTGTTGTTGCGGTGTTTGGGGCTCTTTTTGTTTTTTCTCGTCTCTTTCGTCCTGTTTTTTGTCAAAAATGCTTTTCTTTTTCTGCAACAATTCCAGGTTGTATTTCGCGTCCTCGTCTTTGGAGTTGTAATCGAGCGCTTTTTTATATGCTTCTATCGCGCGGTCAAATTGCCCCAGGCGGTACTGCGCGTTTCCGTAATTGTACCAGGCCCGGGCGCGGCGTTCCGTGTCCTGGAAATTCTCGAGGGAAGATTCGAAATGCGTGTTTGCATCCTGGAATTGCTCCAGCTGATACAGGGCTGTCCCAAGGTTGTATTGAATTTCGGGGCTGTCCGGATTTTTGATTCGCGCTTTCCGGTAATCTTCAACCGCCGACTCATATTTTTTTTCGGCATAGTTTTTATTTCCGTCTTCAACCAGCCCTCCGGAGGTCCTGATAAACCCGCTCAAAAGAAGCCCGGATATCGCGTAAACGGAGCATCTGAATAAAACCGATCGCGAATTCATGTTTTCCCTCTTTGACGGACTGTATCCCCGGTTAGAAATTCCCAAATGGCCAGCAGGACGGCCAGCAGGAGAAAAAATTGAAAATAATCCTCCTTTTCAGCGACTTTCCGGTGTTTAAAGTCCTCTTTTTCGATATTCTGCATATGTTGATAGACCCATTCGGCTTCCCTGCCGCTGGTTCCTTCCAGATACAAGCCGCCCGTTTTCTCTGCCAGCTGTTTGAGAATAACGTCGTTCAATATTGTGATGACGACTTGCCCCTCATGATCTTTTTTGTATCCGGTAATTTTCCCTTTTTCAGCTCTTAGGGGAATCGGCGCTCCCTGGGGCGTTCCGATGCCGATCGAATAAATCCGCACGTTGGCAGATTTAGCGGTTTCAAACGCCTGCTCCATTTGTCCTTCCATGTCCTCCCCGTCGCTTAAAATAATGATGACGTGGTTTTTTTTCCTGCTTTCAGGAAACGCACGGATGGCTGTTTCAACGCCTTCTCTTAAAGACGTGCCGAGATCCGGGATGCTGCCGACCTGAATTGAATTCGAAAAAAGCATAAAAGCGTCATAGTCCACCGTGAGGGGCGACTGAATAAAGCCGGATCCCGCAAACGTGACGATACCGACCCTGTCCCCCCTGAATTGCCGGAGAAACGCACGCATGATAATTTTGGCGCGCCCGATCCGGTCGGGCGAGACATCCTCGGCAAGCATGCTGAGCGACGTGTCGACGAGGAAAATGATCTCGACTCCTTTTTTTGTGATTTCTTTTTTGATTTCGCCCCATTGCGGCCGCGCGAGCGTTAAAATCAGCAAAGATATCATGAGGAGTGTCAGAACGGTTTTTAACCGTTCTTTCCCGGGCGAATGCGATGCCCGCATTTCGTCGACTGTTTTCGGGTCGCCAAACCTTTCCAGGATCTTTTTCTTGCGTCTGGAACGCCACAGGAACATCAGAACAAGTCCCGCGACGATCCAGAATCCGTTCAACCATTCAGGCCTAAACAGCTGCATGACACCGCCTACGGTAATTTGAGGAAGATAATCCGGTTGAAAATCAGTTGAATGAGGAAAAGAAACAGGCCCGGAACCAGGAAGACCGGGTAACGCTCTGTCCGGCTCGTGTATTCGCTGACCTTGATATCCGTTTTTTCCAGCTTGTCAATTTTTTCATAAATTTGTTTCAATGCGTCGGCATTTGTCGCGGAGAAGTAAAGCCCTCCGGTCAGATCGGCGATTCGCTTGAGCGTTTTTTCATCGACGTTGACCTGGGCCTGCACGTAGCGCTTTCCGAAAATCGGATCATCCACGGGATACGGGACAAGTCCGCTTCTGCCGATCGCGATGGTGTAGATTTTAATCCCGAAACTTTTCGCGAGTTCGGTTGCGGTAATCGGATCGATATTCCCAGAGTTGTTTTCCCCGTCACTGAGCAAAATAATGACTTTGCTTTTGGCGTCGCTGTCGCGAAGCCGGTTGACCGAATTGGCGATCCCGAGTCCGATCGCGGTCCCGTCCTGGATTAAGCCGATCTGGATATCGTCGATTAATTGCTCCAGGATTTTATAATCCAGCGTCATGGGGCATTGCGTATAGCTTTGCCGCGCAAAAACCACGAGCCCGATCCGGTCGTTTTCCCGCATCCGGATGAAATTTTTCGCCTGTTCTTTGGCGACATGCAGGCGGTTATGCGGATGAAAATCTTCCGCGAGCATCGATCCCGAAATGTCCATCGCGATGACGATATCAATCCCTTTGGTCTCGTATTCGCGTTCAGAATCGATTTGCTGGGGCCGCGCCAGAGCCAATATAAACAGCGCGAATGCCGCGTATTTCAGCATCAAGAAGGCGTATTGAACGGCAGACGGGTTGGAACGCGACGCGTTTTTTAGAATTGAAATTGAAGAAAACTTGAGCGTGCTCTTCCGTCGCCGGATTTCCCAGAACAGAAACGGAGGGATCAGGATAAGAAACAGCAAAAACACGGGCGAATGAAAGTGCATCTTCCTAGTCCTTTTGTGCCGCTGATTCCGCGGGCGTTATGGTTTCTTTTAAACGGTCTACGATTTCTCGTGCCTGTTTGCTGGTTTGCACAATTTCCTGCGGATCCGGCCGGTATTTGGCGAATTTCACGAAATCGCATAACTCCAGGATATTTTGTACCAAACTGTGATTCTCGGCTTCTGTTTGTCCGTCAAGCGCTGTGCAGATTTCGGTGGTGGTGGATTCCAGGGCGCGAATCAGGAAACGTCTCTCCAGAAAGCGCCTGATAATTTCCGACAAGGTCATGAAGTATAATTTCACCTCGCCGCGCTGGAGCAAATCGGAAAATTGAAGCCGTTGAAGCGCTTGATAGGCCTCCTCATGGGCGGAAAGCTCCGGAGCCCGGATATCCGGCATGTTTTTTCTCCGGTTCAAATGGCGGCGGAGAATGGCCAGCCCCGCGACAGCCGATAACATTAAAACAAGCAGGACCCAAATCCATTGCGGCGGGCTTAGTTTCATGACGCCTTTAATTCCTCGAATGTCCGATTGCTCATCTTTTGGGGCGCCGATCGATTGAACCGTTAAATAGAGCTGATTGGTTTCGGCGGCCATTGTTTTGCCCTCACGCTCGTATTCAACGCGAATCGGGCGGATGACGTATTCTCCCAGTTCGTAGCTGGTCAGAACAAAATTCTTTCCGGTATGGGAAATATCCTTTTCGTCAAAAGAAAAATCCTGGCTTGACTTGATTTCGAAATCGCTAAGGGCTTCATCTGCGGCAATCGAGAGGATTCTCGTATTTTTCGGGTGCGAAACGGTGACTTTGAAATTGACCCTGTCACCGATGGTGATGAAAGCGTGATCGACCTCAACCTTGACGGACACGTCGGAATGATCGACGGCTGATATGGCGTGTCCGGGGATTCCAATCGCCGCGGCGTTGATTAAAATGAAGAAGAGAAGCACCCGAGGGCTCATAACCGCCCTTCCCTGTCCCTGAAATATTTGATCAGCGGCTTGACATACGAGCTTCCGGCCGTGATTTTTACCGAATCAATCCCCAGGAGCTTGAACAGGAAATCGTTTTTCGCCTCTCTTTCTGCCGAAAGCTTCGCGTATCGCTTGCGAAAAGCGTGACTGCCGGTATCAATCAGGCGGCTTTCTCCGGTTTCAGCGTCTTCGAAATACATCCACCCGCAGGCGGGAATGCCCCTCTCTCTCGGGTCTATAATCCGGAGCGCGATTAAATCATGTTTCTGGTTGATAATTTTTAGCGCCTTTTCATACCCTTCGTCCAGAAAATCGGAAATAATGAATACGACAGCGCTTCGCCGGAGCGTCCGGCTCAGATGATCGAGCGCGGCTTTCAAATCGGTGCGCTTGTTTTTCGGTTTGTGGTAGAGCACTTCGCGAACGACGCGCAGCACATGGCTCTTCCCCTTTTTGGGCGGGACGAATTTTTCCACTTCGCTGGTAAAAATAAGCAAGCCGACTTTGTCGTGGTTCTTGACGGCCGCAAGAGCGAGCAGGGCCGCCAGCTCCGCCGCGACGGATGATTTCAGCTTGTCGGTCGACCCGAACTTCAGCGAACTCGAACCGTCGACGACAAACATGACCGTCAATTCGCGTTCCTCGACGAATTTTTTGACAAAGGGTTTCTGAAACCTCGCGGTGACGTTCCAGTCGATGGTCCGAATATCGTCGCCCGCAATATATTCGCGGACCTCGGCAAACTCCATTCCGCGCCCTTTAAAAACGGACTGATACTCGCCGGCGAAAATTTCATTGACCAGACGCGTCGCCTTGATTTCAATGTGCTTGACTTGCTTTAAGATTTCCTTGGGAATCATGAACGCTCCCGCTCAGCGCCTCGCTTAAGGAACTTCGATCTGATCGAAAATTTGTTCCAGAATTTTTTCGGACGTCATCTCTTCCGCTTCGGCTTCATAGGTGACGATGAGACGGTGCCTCAGGACGTCCATGCCGATTTGTTTGACGTCCTCCGGGGTGGCGTATGCCCTGCCCCGCAGGAACGCGTGCGCCTTGGCCGCGACAGTCAGCATGATACTGGCCCTCGGTGATGCTCCGTAGGAGATTAATGATTTTAAATTCGGCAATTTGTATTGTTCCGGATAGCGCGTCGCGAAAACCAGATCGACGATATAATCCTTGATTTTTTCATCGATATAAATCTGGCTGACCAGGTTTCTGATTCGAAGGATGGCCTCCGTATCCACAACCGGCGCGACTTCAATCGTATGTCCGGTTGCCATTCGCTCCAGGATTTCTTTTTCTTCTTTCTTGTTCGGATAAGTGACGACCAACTTCATCATAAAGCGGTCTACCTGGGCTTCCGGCAGCGGGTAGGTGCCTTCCTGCTCAATCGGATTTTGAGTCGCGAGAACCAGGAAGGGTTCCTGAAGTTGAAACGTGGATTCGCCAATCGTGACCTGGTGTTCCTGCATGGCTTCCAACAGGGCGCTCTGCACCTTGGAGGGCGCCCGGTTAATTTCGTCGGCAAGGATGATGTTGGCGAAGATAGGCCCCTTTTTGGTGGTAAAATTGCTGTCTTTTGGGTTGAAAACCAGCGTTCCGAGCAAATCGGCGGGCAAAAGATCAGGCGT
>CAZFUU010000012.1:11179-14596 GCA_964522565.1 uncultured bacterium
GATGCGCTGGAATTTCGCCTGGACGGCCTGGGCGAGCGTTCTCACCGACATCGTTTTCGCCAAACCGGGAACGCCTTCGATTAAAATATGGCCGTCGGCAAGAAGCCCGATCATCAGCCGTTCGGTCAAGTAATTTTGTCCGACGATGACCTTCTGGATTTCATGAAACAGTTTTTCAATGTCTTTTTGCGCTTCTTTGACTTTCTCGGCTATTTGCTGGATATTCGCATCCATCGAAAACCTCCCATTGCTAGTTTGTGTTGATGGGTGATACGACCGTGTTCTTTGATATGAGAAACGAAATTTCGGCGCACAAATTCTTCACGTCATCGGCCCGCACGCTTGTCCCCGAAAACCTGTAATTTTCAAGCGATCGCATTGATTCGGAAAGTTTATGCGCATCTGCACGCGTCCACAGCGCGGAAGCTTTTTGCTTTAACGTATCATACCCGTTTCGTTTTGAATTCCAACCAATTTTTTCATCGAGATAGCCGTCAACGGCTTGTTGAATTTTATCCAGTAAAAGCGGAACCGGTTCCCGTTCTATTTGGCGGCAAATTCCGGAAAGGGCCTCCTGTGCTCTTTGTTCGGAGCTTAAAACGGAAAGGCGTTGTGACCGCTGATACGCTTTGCGGCGGTTGATGTGAAAGAAAATGGCCGCGCCGGCAGCGGTTAAAATGACGAGAAAAGCGGAAAATATCCAAACGTGATAGAACTTCAAAAGTGGGCTTGAGATGAACATTTCTACTGCGGGCGCTTCCATGATGAAACCGCGGTTCGTCGCGGTGTCGTCGGGGCTTTGCCACCGGAGTTCTAACCTGCGAATTGCCGCCGGGCCCGCAGCTTTGGGCGTGAATGTAAAAGTAAAAATTTTTCCGGCCGGATCGGCTTCGGATTCCTGTGACACTCCCAGGAGCTCGAGGTTTTCGGTGTCGATAACAGGCGGCTGAAGCCGGAATGATTCATGAAACCCTGCGGTATTTACCAGGATTTTATAGGTAATTTGATCTGATGGCCGGTATGTTTTGCGGGGTGCTTCAATAACGCGGACGTTCTCAGAGATTTGCCGCGGCATTCCCATGGGCGGGAACCCCGCGGCAAAAATGAATGCGATGAAGATACATGTTGCATATCTTCCGGGCACTGAATTCATCTCACAATCTTTAGCCGTCCTTCTTCCGGACTCTTCAGGCGAATAAGGCCTTGCGCGGCCGCCGCGTGCCGGTTTTGTCCGGCTTTTTTCATTTAATTTTTCTTTTGGTCATCTCCGTCAACGACCTTGAAATCGGCGTCGACGACATCGTCTTTTTTTGTTTGCGCCGGCTCAGCCGATGCATCCGCGCCTTGCGTGTCCGGGCCGGGCTGCGCGCCTTTTTTCTTGGCGGCTTCTTCGTAAATTTTCTGCGCGATGGAATGAGACGCCGTGGTCAGTTTCTCCGTCGCCGTTTTAATGGTCTCGGTTTGATCCGAAGAAAGCGCTTTTTTGGCTTCCTCGACGGCTTCTTCGACTTTTTTCTTCTCATCGGCTGAAATTTTATCGCCGTATTCCTTTAAGCTTTTTTCAATCTGATAAATCATGTTATCCAGATTATTTCTGGATTGGGCAAGCTCGTGCCGGCGTTTGTCGTCATCCGCGTGGCTTTGCCCTTCTTTGACGAGTTTATCAACTTCTTCCTTGGAAAGCCCGGATGAGGACTCAATCCGGATTTTCTGTTCTTTGCCTGTTCCGAGGTCCTTGGCGGAAACATGGACGATTCCGTTTGCGTCAATATCAAACGTGACCTCGATTTGAGGAACGCCGCGCGGAGCGGGCGGAAGCCCTTCCAGGTTGAAAATCCCCAGCATGCGGTTGTCAGAAGCCATTTGCCGCTCACCCTGCAAAACTTTCACGGTGACGGCCGTCTGGCTATCCGCGGCCGTGGAAAAAATTTCCGATTTCCGTGTCGGAATCGTCGTGTTCCGCTCGATCAATTTTGTCATGACCCCGCCCAGGGTTTCGATGCCCAATGACAGCGGCGTGACGTCAAGAAGGAGCACGTCCCTGACCTCCCCCGCCAATACGCCCGCCTGAATGGCCGCGCCAACGGCAACGACCTCATCGGGGTTGACCCCCTGATGGGGCGCTTTTCCGAACAGTTTTTTGACCGCTTCCTGGACAGCGGGCATTCTTGTCTGTCCACCGACTAGAATCACTTCATCAATTTGTTCGGGCGAAAGGCCGGCGTCTTTCAGACAGCGTTTGCACGGCTCAATCGAACGTTCAATCAGGTCGCTCACCAGCTGTTCCAGTTTCGCGCGGGAAAGCGTTGTCACGAGGTGTTTGGGCCCGTTGGCATCCGCGGTGATAAACGGCAGATTGATTTCGGTGGTTTCCGCTGTTGATAATTCGCATTTGGCTTTTTCGGCGGCTTCTCTTAAACGTTGAAGCGCCATCCGGTCTTTGCCCAAATCAATCCCTTCGGATTTTTTAAACTCATCGATCAGCCACAGGATAATCCGTTGATCGAAGTCGTCTCCGCCGAGATGCGTATCTCCGTTAGTCGCTTTGACCTCAAAGACGCCGTCGCCGATTTCCAGAATGGAGATATCAAATGTGCCGCCGCCCAGATCGTAAACGGCGATTTTCTCGTCTTTCTTCTTGTCCAGGCCGTAAGCCAAGGACGCGGCTGTCGGCTCATTGATAATGCGCAGAACTTCCAGCCCCGCGATTTGGCCTGCGTCTTTTGTGGCCTGGCGCTGCGAATCGTTAAAATAAGCCGGCACGGTGATAACGGCCTTCGTCACCGGTTCTCCGAGGAACGCTTCGGCATCGGCTTTTAATTTTTGCAAAACCATCGCGGAAATTTCAGGCGGCGTATAGTCGCGATTATTCGCGTGAATCATGGCCGCGCTATTCGCGCCCTCTTTGACTTTAAATGACACCAGCTTTACTTCCTGTGACACCTCATCCACCCGGCGTCCGATGAAACGTTTCGCGCTGTAGACGGTGTTGTCAGGGTTGGTAACGGCCTGCCTTTTGGCGGTCTGTCCGACTAATCGCTCCCCTGTTTTGGCGAATGCGACAACAGACGGCGTCGTGCGGTTCCCCTCTTTATTTGCAATCACTGTCGGCTCCCCGCCCTCCATAAACGCCATGCATGAATTTGTGGTTCCGAGATCGATTCCGATAACTTTTGCCATGATTTACTCCCGTGTCTTGACGTTACAAAATACTTTTTTGAAATATAGTATTCAATTAGCGTGCCAATCGGCGGCAAAGCGCTGCTTGTATCCTGTTTATTTTCAATGACTTACAACTTGTTAAAATTGGCGTTCGAAAATTTCATTCAACTGAGGCGCAATGGCACAAAAGGTGTGTCATAAGGAGTCGTCCAAATGGTACTCTTTCAGTTTTCGATATAAGGTCCTTCGTGAGAT
>CAZFUU010000012.1:14606-15835 GCA_964522565.1 uncultured bacterium
TTTTATTGTCGCCGGCCTGACTCAATGCTTTGGCGATCATATCTTTTTCCATGGCGCGTATGGTTTGTTCGCCGGAATGAATCGGGATGGAAGAAATTTTTTCATGAGGCAGTGACCGGGCGCCCGGCCGTATCATCTCATCGGGCAATTGATCCGGCTCGATTGTGTCGGCATTGGAAAGGACGACGGCACGCTCGATAATGTTCTTGAGTTCGCGGACATTCCCCGGCCAAGGGTATTTTTTTAATAATTCGAGAGCTTCTTTTGAAATCCGGGTTATTTTTTTGCGGTTGACGAGGTTGTAATGTTTTAAAAAATGATCCGCCAGCAAAGCGATGTCCTGCTGCCGTTGACGCAGAGCGGGCACCTCCAGCAGGATCACGTTAATCCGGTAATACAAATCCTCCCTGAATTTGCCAAGAGCGACCTCGTCCTTCAAATTTTTGTTGGTCGCGCAAATTAATCGAACGTCAGCCCTGATGGTTTTGTTTCCGCCGACTCTTTCGAACTCTCCGGTCTGCAGGACACGCAAAAGCTTGGTTTGCATGATTTCCGGGATTTCGGCGACCTCGTCGAGAAAGAGCGTTCCGCCGTTCGCTCTTTCGAAACGTCCGATTTTCCGTTCCGTTGCGCCCGTGAACGCGCCCCGCTCATGCCCGAATAGTTCGCTGGCCAGCAGTGTGTCTGTGAGAGCGGCCATATGAACCGCGATAAACGGTTTGTCTTTTCGGGTGCTTTCCTGATGAATCAAATGGGCAAAGAGTTCCTTGCCTGTCCCGCTTTCGCCTTGTATCAACACCGTGGACTGGGTTTGGGCAACTTTCCTGGCAAGATCAATCGCCGCCGTAATTGCCGGTGAGCGGCCGATGATGACGCCTTCTTCGTGGCGTTCCTGGATTAATTCGGCCCGAAGGTTCGCATTTTCGACTTCGAGGGATTTTTGATAGAGCGCCTTTTTCAAGATGAGTTCGAGCTCTTCGAAGTTGATGGGTTTCGTCAGGTAATAATAGGCGCCGGCTTTCATGGCCTGCACGGCGCTTTCTACGGTGCCGTAGGCGGTCAGCATGATGGTAATGATGTCAGGATATTTGCTTTTGATTTGGTGTAAAAGAGTCATCCCGTCCATTTCGGGCATTCTCAAATCCAGTAAAACGACGTCCGGTTTTTCTTCATTCATAACGGTGAGCGCTTCTTGACCGTTCGCGGCCAGCAAAACATCGTAATCCATC
>CAZFUU010000013.1:0-15754 GCA_964522565.1 uncultured bacterium
GCCCGCAACTATCCTGCAATCAATCAATTTCGAAGCCATACTGACGCTCGAAAAAGGCCTGAATGCAATTACAGTAAGGGCCGCCGATCTTGCCGGCAATGTGACAAACGCCAATCCGATTTCAGTCACATTTGAGAAAGACGATGAAACAATTCCACCCGGGCCTCCCGGAATCGTTTCTCCTGTCGGAGGTTCTTTAATTTTGCGCCAGCGAACCGGCCCAAGAACGGATGCGGACAGCGGCAGAATTCCCCCCGAAGAATCCCAAACAGGCACCGGCCAAACACCCAAAGACAGCGGCATCCTTCCGCAGACGGATTTACCGGCCGGAGACACTGCATCGATTCTGCCGTCTGATACCCAATTAGTCACCGGTATGGCTACTTTCCAGCGTCCGCAGATTCCGGAAGCGTTTATTTCAATCGGCCGCGGCATCATTTCCGGTGCCTTGTCTCCGATAAGTATTCCGGCGGAAACGATGAGACCTCAAGTCGCTGTGGACACAGGATCGCCGCTAGAACCGGGTAGAAGAATCCAAAAACCACCGACAGCCGCTTCACGGGCGAGAATGGAAATGCCTTCCCGCGCGCCCGCGAAAAAATTCGCATGGTTTGAAGAGGCATGGGAAAAATTAACGCGGTGGGTAAGCAATTTGCTCGGATTTTCTTCCTAGGCAAGACAACTATTTCAACGCCCTGCAAAACGCCTCAGGCAGGCAATCAATGATGTCTCCGGCCAATAAGGAATGCTGCCCTTTTTTGCGCGCGGCACAGTCACCGGCAAGCCCGTGGATATAAACCCCGAAGCACGCGGCGGGAAACGGGTCAATTCCCTGCCCAAGCATGGCGGCAATAATGCCCGTCAACACATCACCGGCGCCACCCGTCGCCATTCCGGGATTTCCCGTGCGATTGACGTAAACTTTCCCGTCGGGAGATGCCACAACCGTCCTGTGGCCTTTCAGGACAAGAACAACGCGGTATTTTTTCGCGGCTTCGAGCGCCCGCTTTTTTCGATCAGTATCCCCTTCCGGTTTCACGCCACCGAACAGCCGGACAAATTCGCCCGGGTGCGGCGTTAAAACAGCGGGCGCTTTCAATTTTTCGAATAACCGGGCATCCCCCGCGAAAGCGTTGAGGCCATCAGCGTCCAGAACCATCGGTTTATGGCAACCCGCCACGATTTTTCTGATCAAGGCCCGCGTTTCCCTGTTTTGAGAAAGCCCGGGGCCTATGGCCAAAACATCCTGAGTCGCAAGAAATTTCATGATTCCGGAATACGCTTTTCGGGACAATGTCCCGTCTTTTGTTTCCGGAAACGGCCTGAACATCGGCTCGCGGAACACGCGCGTTAACGGCGCCGTCAATCCGCGCGGAACACCCGCCGTGACAAGCCCCGCGCCGGCCAAAAGCGCGCCGTATGAACTCAACACGCACGCGCCGCTCATCCCGCGCGATCCGGCGGCCACAAACACGCGCCCGTAATCGCCCTTGTGCGAATCAGGCGCCCGGCGCCTCAAACGGGTTTTCATTTGTTTCCGGATACTCATTTTTTCCGCGCTTTCCGAATAATCTGTTTCATCTCCCGCACCGCCCGCGCCAGCCCCGTGAAAACCGCGCGGGAAATAATCGCGTGGCCAATATTTAATTCAAAAACATGCGGGAGTGCCGCGACCGCGCCGGTATTTTCATAATTGAGGCCGTGCCCCGCGTTCACCCCCAGTCCGAGCGCGTGCGCTAAAACGGCGGACTCGCGAAGACGTTTCAGCTCCCGCGCTTTCGCTTTTCCGGAAGTGTTCGCGTAACAGCCAGTGTGAAGCTCGATAAAATCACATCCCGTCTCCGCCGCCGACCGGATTTGCGCGGCGACCGGGTCGATAAAAATACTGACCAGAATGTGCGCGTCCTGCAGACGGCGCACCGCGTCCGTAATTTTCTTTTTCTTGCCGAGAACGTCAAGGCCTCCTTCCGTCGTCAATTCCTGACGGCGCTCGGGAACGAGGCATGCCTTCTCGGGCCGGACACGGCAGGCAATTTCAACAATCTCCGGCTCAACCGACATCTCCAGATTCAGCGGCACCGAAATGCTTTTCATGAGCGCTGTGACGTCATGATCCTGAATATGCCGCCTGTCTTCTCTCAGGTGAACCGTAATTCCGTCCGCGCCTGCGGCAATCGCCTCCCGCGCGGCTTCAACGACGTCCGGTTCGATTCCTCCCCGCGCCTGCCGAAGCGTCGCCACGTGATCGATATTCACCCCCAAGAGAATATGTTCGGGTTCGAGAGAAATACGTTTGAAAGATTTCATGACGGGTTTCCTTGAATTCTCGAGAAGCGTGGGAAAGAGAAACTCTCCGGCCCCTCAATTAATTATGAACGAATTTTGCGAACCACGACCGGAACTTTCGGGGCCTCGCCCTTCAAAGATAAATCGGGAGGCAGCACCGCTTTCACTTCCAGTGTATGCTCACCCTCCTTTAATCCCTCCACATCCAGAAACAGAAGGATGTTAGCGGGATCCAGACGGTCAAGAACTACCGCCGGGCCTTTGAGTGTGACCGGAATTTTTTTGGTATCAAGCGTGACAAAACGGTCGGAAGCCGGAATTCCGACGGGCCGAACCGAAACCTCAAATGTTTTTTCTGAAAATTCAGGCGTAATCGCTATTTGCACATCCGCAGACGGATCTCCCAATACTTTAATCCCTGATTTTTGCTGAATCTCGGTCTTTCGCCGGAAAGAACGAAGCCGGCCCACCAACTGAACCGGATCCGTTAAAATAAAATCCATTTTTTCCAGAACTGATTTCGGCCCCTGCACAAGCACCGCGTTCGGGTCAATTTCGATCGCGTTCGGGTCCACCCGGTATCCGAATGCCGGCTCACCGTCCAGATTGGCCTTCACCGAAAGTTTTTTGACAATCAGCTGGTCCAGGGTAACCGTCACCGAAGAAGGAATGATTTTGGCCACGCGGACTTCCGGATACGCCAGGGCAATGTCCTGGGGCGAGACCGTGAATGTATAATTACCCGCTTCCTCGACTTTTTCAATCCGATGAACAGCCGTCAATGTATCCGACATCAGGTTGGAAGCGAGCTGCCGCGGGACCTGAAACGTGACACGAAGATAATCAACGGAACGCGACACCTCGCTCAGCTGCTCACTGGCAATTACCACTTTCAGGGGAATCGGCCGGGTCACTTCAATGCTTTCTTCGCCGATCGCGTAAAACCAGAACCCGATGGCTAAAAACAGCGAGATAATTTTCAACCCGATATTATTGGTCAGCCAGCCCAAAAAAAACTTCATGCTTAAAGATCCTCTTGGTTGTTTTTGGAAATAGGCGTGAAGCGGAACGTCTGCTGCATATAATCCACAAACGTCCGCCGCCGTTCGGTCGGCCGGAAGAGGCTTTTCAGCACCCGCCGCAGGCCATCTTCATCCAAATCGCGCGTTAATTTTCCATATACGGAAACGGAAACGGCTCCCGTCTCTTCGGAAACCACCACAGAAACGGCGTCCGTTTCTTCCGTCAATCCGATCGCCGCACGGTGGCGCGTTCCCAGATTTCGCGCAAGTTCCGAATTCTGGCTCAACGGAAACAGCGACCCCACCGAGGCAATCCGGTCTCCGACAATCACGACCGCTCCGTCATGCGTCGGGGTGTTCGGGGCAAACAGCGTAATCAGCAGTTCGGAATTAACTTTCGCGTCAATCTGAATTCCGCTCTCAATATAATTCTTCAGCCCGACTTCCCGTTCGATCGCTATGATCACGCCCCGTTTGATCCGGCTCATCCTCTGGCAGGCCTCTACAACCTCATCGATCGTTCCGCCCTTTTTAAGAAAGGAACTGAAAATGGTATTTTGCCCGATACGCGCAAGGCCCCGCCGAAGCTCCGGCTGAAACAGAATAAAAAACGCGAGAACTCCGACCGCGAACAGTTTCGTCAGCACCCAGTTGATTGTCGCAAGGCCGAAAAATTTGGCGATGTTAAAAATGACCATGAGGATCAGAAGCCCGATCAAAACCTGGATTGCACGCGTGCCCTGGAGAAAGCGGATGAGGGAATAAATCAGGATCCAGATAAATCCGATTTCAACGAATGTTTTCAGCCAAAACAAAAGCTCCATAATTCCATCGCCCTTTCAAAAAATGCTCCGGAAATAACCCGGCTCGGCATCGCGAAACATCATCGAATTTAAATGATACGGCCGGTTCAGAAAATTTCTTTGGTTCCGGATTTTACCCGGTTCCGTTCGTTTATATATATCGCCCAAAGGCGCGTTCAACCGAAGCCGTTTTTGTGCGCACCAGAAATTCCCCAACTTCCGTCATTCCGGCGGAAGCCGGAATCCAGAGTGCCTGGATGCCGGCTAAAAACATGCCGGCATGACAAAAAGTGTAGGCGTGTGGCGTACTTGTGGAATTTCTGTCCGCGCACAAATGCCCTGAGCAGCGGCGGCTTTATTGATCCCAAAGATCTTTTTGTTTCTTGCCCGGCTCGACGCCGAAATGCTGATACGCCCGCGGCGTCAACACGCGGCCGGAAGCGGTTCGCCTCAAAAAACCTTTCTGAATCAGATACGGCTCGTAAATTTCCTCGATCGTTTCGCTGTCTTCGGCGACCGCCACGGCCAGGGAATTGATTCCGACCGGCCCGCCTTCACATTCCTTCAGGATATACATTAAAATCTTTTTGTCCATATCATCAAGCCCTGCCTCGTCCACCTCGAACATCTGAAGGGCGCGGTCGGCCAGTTCGCGCGTGATGTTGCCGTCCGCCTTGACCTGCGCATAATCCCGGACGCGGCGAAGCAAGCGGTTCGCAATTCTGGGCGTTCCCCGGGAACGCCTGGCGATTTCCATGCTTCCGTCCGGTTCAATCGGCACGTTCAAAATTTGAGCGGACCGCTTGACAATCGCGTTCAGCTCGGCGTCTTCATAATAGTTCAGGCGTTCGATAATCCCGAACCGGGACCGGAGCGGAGACGTCAACAGCCCGCTGCGCGTCGTCGCGCCGACCAGCGTGAATTTCGGAAGATTGATTCGCACGGACCTCGCGCTCGGCCCTTTGTCCAGCATGATATCGAGATAAAAATCTTCCAGCGCGGGATATAAATATTCCTCGACGACATGAGACAGCCGGTGAATCTCATCAATAAAAAGAACGTCTCCTTCCTGAAGATTCGTCACAATCCCCGCCAAATCGCCGGCGCGCTCCAGCACGGGGCCGGAAGTGGTCCGGATATTGGCGTTCATTTCCTTGGCGATAATGTGCGCCAAAGTGGTCTTCCCCAGGCCGGGAGGGCCGAACAATAACACGTGGTCGAGCGGCTCTTTGCGCTTGCGGGCGGCTTTAATGAAAACGTCCAAATGATCCTTGACCTTTGCCTGGCCGACAAACTCCGTCAACTGCTGCGGCCTGAGAGAAACTTCCAATGCCGTTTCTTCCGTTTGCGCTTCCGGTGATATCGATCGTTCGTTTTTCATCGCTTCACTCGCTTTTTATCCCGATTTCCGGTTGAGGCGGCCTTGTCTTTCCGATTCATGAATCATCCGCACCAACTCCTCAATCTGGCTTTCATTTAACCGGACAAATTTAATGGCCGCATACCAATCCGCCGACGACGGCTTTTGGTCGCACCGGCTAATGACCGCCGGCAATTCCAATCCACCGCTTTCCCCCATTAAACTGATTTTTGTTTGAATGCGGATTCCGGGAGGACTTTCCCTGCCGCATAAAAAACGGGCGCCCGCGACCGACAAGTCCTCCAGAGGCGCCTCGTTCCAGTCCCCCGTTTCATCCGACCGCCAGCGAATCCGCAATCCCATTTTCGCCCGCAAGTATTTTCTCCCTCCGGCCATCGCACCCTCCCCAAGTTTCCCCGTTTGTTACAAGCCCGGCTGACGAGAAGTTTTTTTTCTGGCACTTTTCTGATCCCTGACGATCGCGTCAATAAAACTTTCGAGCTCCACCAAATCCTCGCGTTCGACGCCGACGAATTGTGCCGCGACACGAAAAACCGGACTTTGTTTCAATTTCGCGCAACGCGTTACCTTCGCCCAGGCACGGAACGGCTCTTCGCGCCAGGGCAGCTTGATTTTAATTCGAATCCGTTTGTTCAGCTGAATCTCGTTCATGGCCGTAAACCGGATTCCGCCGGCGGCCAAATCCTTCAGGTTGGAAACGAATTCTTCCGGTTCGCCGGAAACCTGGTAGCGAATCAGAAGCGGAATTTTTGCCCTTTGAAATTTCCGGCTCTTCCGCCTGACCTTTTTTGTGAAACTGAAAAACGGCCATTTCATTTTAACGCCCTCCCCCTCAAACCATCTCCGAAGCCCTGACGGCAAAAATGTTTTGCCCGGATTTTGACCTCAGATATATTTTAACGATTCGCGAATCAGCCGTTCCGCGCTCCAGCTCTCGCTTCTCCGTTCCTGATAAACCTTCTGAACCGCCGTTTTGGCGGCCTGTTTCGAATAACCCAGGGAAACGAGCGCCTGCAAAGAATCCTGCAAAAGCGTTTCTTCTTCGGCGGATTTGACCGGAGAAGAAAGAATGCGGTCCTTTTCAAGAATAATTTTTTCGCGCAATTCGACAATCAGGCGTTCGGCGGTTTTCCGTCCGACACCCGGCACGGAAGTCAACGTGACGACCGACCCTTCCACAATCGCCCGTTTCAACTCCGCCAGTTCAATGCCCGAAAGCGCGGTCAACGCGGTCTTCGGGCCGATGCCGCTGACGCTGATTAACAATTTGAACAACGCGCGCTCCTCTTCCGTCGCGAAACCAAACAAGATTTGAGCGTCCTCGCGCACGACAAAATAGGTTTTCAACGTCACCCGGCTGCCCGTGTCCGGAAGCTTCTGCGACGTGGCCAATGACACCATGATTTCGTATCCGATTCCGTTAACATCCACAATGACCGAAGTCGGATTTTTCTGCGCCAGCTGGCCGGATAAAAAATTATACATAAACCGGCTCCTTGCGTTGAAGCTGCCGGAATTTTAAAGAAAAACAATGACACAACGCGACGGCGACCGCATCGGCCGAATCGGCGTCCAGAGAAGCTTTGACGTTCAAAATTCTCTCAACCATGTATTGAACCTGCGTTTTCGCCGCGCGGCCGTTTCCGCAAATCGACTCCTTGACGCGCGTCGGCAAATATTCAATGACGGGAATTCCGCAATCACTGGCGGCGATCATGGCCGCGGCGCGCGCTTCTCCGATTTTGACCGCCGCCTTGAAATCCTTGTAAAAGAAAATGTTTTCTATCGCCATGACTTCCGGTTTCCATTCGCGTAAAAGGACGGCCAGCCGGCGATGGATCAGCCCGAGCCGTTCCGAAAGCGGTTTTTTTTGATCGGCGTGAATCGTCTCGGCGAAAACAAGCGAATGATTTCCTTTGTCCAAATCAATCACGCCGAATCCTGTATGAATCGTCCCGGGGTCAATTCCGCAAACACGCATCAATAGTCTTTGGTTTTAGGTTTTAAGTTCTAGGTTTAAAAGCTCTAAATAGAAATTTCAAAAATTCTCTTAATCAAAAAACTGCCGAAAAACTCAAAACTTATAACTTTTAACTCTAAACTCGTTATCCGATTTCCTTCATCACCTCATCGGGGATGTCGCAGTTCGAATAAACATTCTGAACGTCATCGTGATCTTCCAGCGCCTCAATCAGCGCCAGGACGGCGCGCGCGTTCGCGGCGTCCACCGGCATCAGGTTTTTCGGGATCATCGTGACGCTTGCGGTTTCGATCGGAATCTTCGCCTCTTCAATCGCTTTTCTGACCGCCTCAAACTGAGCGGGTAAAGTCAATACTTCAAACTGCTCGCCGGAACGCGACAAATCATCCGCTCCGGCGTTGAGCGCAATTTCCATTAATTTATCTTCGGTCGTCGCGTTCGCGCCTACCGTAATCAGGCCTCTCTGTTCAAAAATCCAGGCCACCGAACCCGCGCCCGCCAAATTCCCCTGCTTGCGGAGAAAAATATTCCGGATCTCGGAAACCGTCCGGTTCTTGTTGTCCGTCAGACATTGGACATAAACGGCCACGCCTTGAGGCCCGTAACCTTCATACACCACCTCTTCATAAGTCGCGCCCTCAAGCTGGCCCGTGCCTTTTTTAACCGCCCGGTCAATATTATCCGCCGGCATATTCGCGCCCTTGGCGGTCGAGATGGCCAGGCGCAAACGCGGATTGGAGCCCGGGTCTCCGCCGCCGGTTCTGGCCGCCACGGTAATTTCGCGAATGATTTTGGTAAAAATTTTTCCGCGTTTTGAGTCCGCGGCCGCTTTTTTATGCTTGATACTTGCCCATTTTGAATGACCTGACATTGTTTGATCCTTTCTTTCTGCTAATCCAGCATCCGTTCCGCAACGGCCAAGGCCTGTTTGACTTCCGCCACGTCATGCACCCTTACAATCCGGGCGCCATTCAACACCGCTGTGACGCATGCCGCCACAGTCCCCGCCAGCCGCTTTTCGGCGGGAGCGCCGCTCACCGCGCCGATAAATGACTTCCGGGACGGCCCAACCAGTATCGGCCTGCGAAACGTCAGGAAATCGGAAATGTGTTTTAAGATTTCAAAATTCTGATCCGCCGTTTTCGGCAAACCGATTCCCGGATCAAGAACAATCTGCTCTTCGGAAATTCCGGCCTTGACCGCTTCGCGGAACCGGTCGCCGAGTTCTTTTTTGACGTCCGCGACAACATCGGTATATTCGGTCAAATTCTGCATCGTCCGCGGATTCCCGCGACGGTGCATTAAAATGACGCCTGCTTCAAATCTTCGCGCGACTTCCGCCATCCGGGGATCATCCTGAAACGCGCTAACGTCGTTCACAATAGCGGCGCCCGCCCGCAGGGCTTCTTCCGCGACCGCTGATTTGGTCGTGTCCACCGAAACAGGGGTCTGTGTGCTTTTGACCAGTTCCGTCACGACCGGCATCAAGCGATCCAGTTCTTCGCTTTCCGAAACGCAAGGCGCGCCCGGACGGGTTGACTCGGCGCCCACATCAAGAATGTCCGCTCCGTCCCGAACCAGCCGAAGCGCGTGTTCCACGGCCTGATGTCCGGATGAAAATTGTCCGCCGTCATAAAAAGAGTCGGGCGTCAGGTTGAGGATTCCCGCGACCAGCGGCCGGTCAATCAAAAAAACTTTTGAACGGATTTTCCACGTGTTCATCAAGTCCCCGGAGCCATGCGCACCGATTCCGCACCGGTGCCGACCCCGATAATTTGTTTCACCTCATCGCTGTCGAGCACCTCTTTTTCCAAAAGGGTGGACGATAATTTTTTCAAATTTCCCAACTGGCTCTGCAAAATTTCTTTCGCGCGGCGATGGCAGTCATTGATAATCTGCCGGACTTCATCGTCGATTGAAATCGCGGTCTGCTCGGAATAATCCCGCTGGCGGAGAATATCCCTGCCGAGAAAAACCTCCTCCTCCTTTTTCCCGAACGTCCGGTAGCCGAGTTTGCGGCTCATGCCGAATTCACAAACCATTTTTTGCGCGAGGTTGGTCGCGACTTCAAGGTCGTTGTGCGCGCCCGTCGTGATTTTATTGAAAATCAGGTCCTCCGCCACCCGGCCGCCCAGCAAAACCGTGATTTTGTCCATAATTTCCTCCTCGCGCAGTAAATAGCGGTCCTCAAGCGGCAGGTGCATCGTGTAACCGAGCGCCGCCGGCCCGCGCGGAATGATGGACACCTTGTGCAGTTGGTCGGTCGCGCCCGATACCAACAGCGTTAAAATCGTGTGGCCGGATTCATGCACCGCGACGATTTCTTTTTCTTCCTTGGAAATCACGCGCGACTTTCTTTCCGGGCCCGCCATCACGCGTTCAATCGAATTTTCCAAATCCTTCTGCGTCACTTCCGTTTGGTTGTTGCGGGCCGCGAGCAGTGCCGCTTCGTTCGCGAGATTCGCCAAGTCAGCGCCGGAAAAACCGGGCGTCTGACGCGCCAGCTTCTCAAGGTTACACGCGGGCGCTAATGTAATATGTCTGACATGCACCTTCAAAATATCCTCGCGCCCTTTAATGTCCGGACGGTCGATCGCCACGCGCCGGTCAAACCTTCCGGGCCGCAAAAGCGCGGGATCCAGCACATCCGGGCGATTGGTCGCCGCGATCAAAATCACGCCCGTATTATTGTCAAACCCGTCCATTTCAACCAGCAGCGCGTTGAGCGTTTGTTCGCGTTCGTCATGCCCGCCGCCGATTCCGGCGAATCGCTGTCGCCCGACCGCGTCAATTTCGTCGATAAAAATAATCGAGCCGCGGCCGCTTGCTTTCGACGCCCGCTTGCCCTGTTCAAAAAGGTCCCGGACTCGGGACGCGCCGACGCCCACAAACATTTCCACAAAATCCGATCCGCTGATGGAATAAAACGGAACGCCCGCTTCGCCCGCGACCGCCCGCGCCAAAAGCGTTTTGCCGGTGCCCGGAGGCCCGATCAACAGCACGCCTTTGGGAATTCGGCCGCCCAATTTCTGGAATTTCGGCGGCTCTTTTAAAAATTCGATGATTTCCTTCAGCTCCTCTTTGGCCTCGTCCACGCCCGCGACGTCGTTAAACGTCACGTTTTCCTTGTCGCCGGCGAGCCGCGCGCGTGATTTCGCGAAAGAAAAAATTTTCCCGCCGCCCTGCTGGACACCGCGATACACGAAAAACCAGAAAAACCCGATCAGCAAAAGCACAGGAAGCAAGGAATAAATCATATTCCGCCAAAACGTGTTCGGCGGATTGACGGAAAAATCGAGAACGTTCTTCCTCAAGGTGGGAATCAACTCCGGATCATTGCCGGGCACATTGACCTGAAAATACGCGCCGTTTTTCAGCCGGCCGCGGACAATTTCCTCAACAAGTTCCGCCGATACGATATCTCCCGTCTCAGGGTTTCTGATCAGCAAATCATAAAACTCACCGTAGGACATCGGCTTCATCTCAAACCTGGGTAAAATAAAAACCTGCAGCGCCATAAAAAACAGGAGCGGAACCACAAGCCAGATAATAATCCTCCGGCGTTCGTTGTCCGGTTTTTTCGGCGTTAAGGGCGTTCGTCGCGGAATGTTGCCCTTCGGAGGAAGAGGCCGCCCGCTTTCAAAATTGGAATGATTCGTGTCCGGGGTGTCGCTCATAAAAATTTTCGTCCTAAAATGTTGCGGTTACAAAACTTCCGTCAATTTTTAAATTCCTGCAAGCGGCGTTACCGCCTGCCTGTTGCGCATTTTAGCAATAAAGGGAATATCGGGCAAGGGATTATAAGAAATCGGGAAATCAGCAAATAGAAATACGGACAACGCTCTTTGTCCCGGGCGTTACTTTCGCCGTCTCCGCCATCGCCACGCCCGCAACCCAGATAATATTGCCGCCGGACACCACAAGAGGAATTCTGTCGCGATCACCCGCGTCGATCCGGCGATTAATCAGGAATTTTTTTAGTTTGAGCGGCTTGCTCATCCCCAGCGTTTGAAAACGGTCGCCGGGTTCGCGGCCGCGGATGACAAGCGGGAAGGATAATTTTTCCGCGTCAAAACATTCATACGAATTGTCCGATTTATGCAACCTTCCCGGCTTTTTTTTAACCATTCCGCAGGAAATCGTTTTGCCGGCTTCCGGAATTTCAACCGCCTTGCCCCTGCCCAGAAAATATTGAAAACGCGCCCGTTTTTGTCCCTGTCTTGACACACAGACCGCGCCGGAGCGGACAGAAACCTGAATACGCCTCGGCATTTGCAGACAAAACTGCCGGCCCCCTGAAAGTTTTTCGCAAAAAGCGTTCCAGTGCTCATAATCCGGCTCCACCCCGCCAAGCGCACGCATCGCTCGCCCAAGAAGGCGGTATCGCATCGCAGGTTTTAACTTCAAAAATTCGCGTTCGGAAAACCTGATTTCGCCCTTATGCGTCTTCTCCGCGAGGCGCCGGTAAAACACATCTGCCGCCTCTTCCAGAAAACCCGAATCAGCATCGAGAAGATGCGGCAGGCGCGCCAGCGCGTGCTTGACGCGCGGGTTGAATTTTTTTTCAAGATAGGGAATCAATCGAAGCCGGATTTGATTGCGCAGAAACTTCGTTGACCGGTTTGAACTGTCCTCGCGGAATCTTATTTTTTTCGCGCGGGCGTAAGCCCGGATTTCGGCCCGTGAAATTTCAATCAGCGGCCGCACGAGCCACGCCCGCCCGATTTTCCGTTTCGGCCGAATCGCCTGAAGCCCCTGAAGCCCCGTGCCCGTAATCAAACGCATCAGGACCGTCTCCGCCTGATCGTCTCGGTTGTGAGCGACGGCGATTTTGCGCGCGCCCGTTTCCCTCGCCTGTTTCTCGAAAAAACCGTAACGGATTTCCCGCGCCGCTTCCTCAAGCGAAATTTTACCGGCGTTCATTGCCTGCTTCACATTCGCCCGAAAGCCGTAAAACGGAACGCGGTATTTTTTTGCCAATGCCTTGACGAACTGTTCTTCGCGATCGGATTCCCTTCCCCGCAATCCGTGATTAACATGAACCACGCCCAGCCGAAGCCCGAGGCGTTTTTTGAGGCCATTCAGCAAATCAAGCAGAACGACCGAATCGCACCCGCCCGATACGGCTACTAGAACCCTGTCCCTGCGCTTGATCATTTGAAACTTTTGGATGGAGATTAATGCCTTATCGATCAACATGCGAAAAATTATAGCATTAATTTTCAATTATTCCTTTCGTTCTGTAAATTTTTTCTGCGTCATATTCCCCTCTCCCCTATAAAAGGAGAGGGCTGCGGCGAGGGTTTACGACTTAAGGGGTCAGAGCCCGGGCTCTGACCCCAGATACAAAAGATGTCTTTATAAAGTTATTAAATAAGTCGTTTTTATATTGTATAAAAGCTTGATATTATGACCCGCAAGTGCTACTTTTTTAACGTGAGCGGTAAGTCAATACCCGAAAAAATCTGAATTAGGAGATATCGTAAGCGGCAATTTATGAATAATAGCAATCCGGCATTTAGAAAATTAATGTGCTCCGTTTTAGCCGTCGCGATGATTTTCCTGCAAGCGCCACTTCCCATCACCCATCTTAACGCCGAAACGGATTCTTCAGGACAGCCGCCCGATGAAGCCGCGCCGTTTCCGGGAGATGCTGAAGCCGAAACAAATGTTTTTTCCGAGTACGGGCCTTTAACCGTTTTCGCGGGCGAACAAATTTTCCGCCACGCGAACGGAACACCTGTTTTTTTCACCGCGGACAACCTGACTCATTACGACCTCGCACTTTATGAATCATCCGACCAACCCTGGGATTTCTGGAATTATTACGGAATCAACCTGCTCATCCTTCCGGTAACAGCCCCTGACGGTGAAACAGACGCCGCACGCGAAGAAAAATTCCGACTCATCAAGTCATTTATCCACAAAGCCGAAAGCCGCAATGTTGCGGTCATGCTGGAGCTTGACATCGATCAAATCGCGATTTCCAATGAGCCGGACGATCCGGGATATTTCGCCCTTTATCAACAAATGCTTGAACAATTTGCCGCTGGCAATGTCCTCTGGCTGCTTCGCGCGGAAAACCGTGCGGATCCCGAGACAGAAAGCAAACTGATTCAAATCGCGAAGTATTTTTACAATTACGACTTAAATGATGCGGGCGATCATCCTCTCGTGGGGGTGGAAGCCGGCGCGGAAGAAAACCCGCCGGCTGATGAAAATGAATATGACTGGGCGGGCTTTTACACATTTCCAGTCGCGTCATTTGATGACACTGTTTTCCTCAAAACACGTTACGAAAGCTCTTCGCCAAAACCAATTCTATCTATTGTTTCCGCCCCGAAAGAACCTTTGGAAAAAGAATATCTCCTAATAGAAGCCGAGGCCATGCGCGGCCTTGGTTATGCTTCCGTCCTTCAGGGTAGTTTCGCAGGAACCGCGGTTGCGCCGTCCAATTTGCTCGGCGGCAACACAGGCACAGCCGATTACTTTAAAATCCTCGGCGAGTTTTTCAGGTCCGTCGAAACCTGGAACCTCGCGCGCTGGCCCGAATGGTTAAGTGTCAACGCAGAAGCATCCGTTCCGAAACAATTCTGCGCGGCCAAAGACGATCAGTTTTATGTCATTTATGCGCCGGTTGCGGCGGCTGGGAGGTCCACGTCGCTGATTGCATACGATCCGGAAGCGTATTATTCCATCGGACTGTTCAATCCGAAAACAGGCGCGCATGAATACATCCGCGACGAACAGCTTTGGGATTCATGGGAAACGCCCGCCCTCGGAATCGAATCAAACGACCAGATTTCTATTTTATCCTTGGGCTCTAAGCCAGCGCTGGAAGCTGACTCATGCGTGGTCCCGGTCGATGCCTATGGGGTAAGAATCCCAACCCCAACCCCTGGCGAACGCAATTATAACCTCATATCCGGCCTTGCATACGCACCCTGCAATGAAAATTCCACCTATTCAATCAGCACCCACTGGCCCGGTAACAATTACCATTTCAGGGGGTTAACGGAATACCGGGGCAATAATATTTTGAAAACTGTCACAACAGAAGCCGTCGCCTACCGGCCAGGGTTATACAGCCCCTATCTGCGTCACATCATCAACCCGCCGGCATCTAGCGCCGTCCGGTTAGTGGCAAATTATGGCATCACACCATACTTTCTCGCATATCCTTTTATTATTTACGAAGGGACGGGCAATTTCTCTTTTGCCGGAAGTGGCGGACAGCTCAAGAATGCCCCGTTTTTCTTTTTCAGGAATGGCGATCCTGATGCACCGTCTGCGTGGGAATTTTCTATTTTAATGCAAGCGCATCAAAATCAGGCCTTCTCTCAACTCAACATTCCCTTCCTTTCTGATCCATTGTCCGACTTCCGGATCCCTGAACAGAACAGAATAGAATTTAAAATCAATAAAAATTCGTATGCAAGCAATAAAAACGTTTTACAGCAATCAACTCAACTCAGATTCAGGCAAGGGTATAATTTATATGTCCGCGTAAATAGAAATAACGCCTTCAGCGCGACAACCACCGCTAATTTAACCGGAGCCAGTCATGTTTTGACTCATTCCAACCCTCTGAATTTATACACCTATCATATGCTATACGTTCCGCCTGGTAACTCTTCCAGGACTTTATCCATCAATGTAGACGGCGACGCGCACGTTAGCGACATGAAAATCAACGGAACCAGCATCGGCAAAACATCTGCCCACGTTTTCTCCTCCATCAACTCGCACGTCATGGTCGATGTGACGCTGGGGCCAGGCCGGCTTGTCCAATATTCTCTCTACACAAGCACCGTGCCAAGCAACACCGGAACAATCACGCTTGAGCCCCCAAACGCAACCGTCACCGCGGGCGATAGCGCAACCATCACCGCGACTCCAAACACAGGCCGCATGGTACGTCAAATCAAAGTAAACGGTGTGGATGTCATGACGGTCAATACTCCTGAGCCAAATATCCCCGTTCAATATATGCTCGAAAATATTCATGAACACACATATATTGAAGCGCACACAGTTCCTGAAACAATCACGATCCATGCCAGTGCAGGATCCGGTGGAAAATTGATTTATAATCCTAACGCTCTCATTAATCCTAGCTATAGTGACCCATGTTGGGGGGGCGGAACCGATTGCACGCAAACAATTGAAGGTGGCACGCAAAGTTCAATTACGGTGCCGGGAGGCGGATGGGCAACTTTCGCGA
The DNA here is from genome assembly GCA_964522565.1 of uncultured bacterium. GTDB lineage: Bacteria > Omnitrophota > Omnitrophia > Omnitrophales > Danuiimicrobiaceae > CAZFUU01. Next base: position 15,698 of record CAZFUU010000013.1, read on the forward strand.
TTGTGCCGGATACAGGAGGTGACATTGAGTACGAAATCGACAAAGTTCTTGTTAACA
>CAZFUU010000014.1:0-15430 GCA_964522565.1 uncultured bacterium
CCGGTACAGCACTCCGTCAAGGAGCTTCTTTCCATCGGAATTCAGCCGGACATTTTGATCTGCCGGACGGAGAAAAAAATAACAAAAGAAATGCGCGCCAAAATCGCCTTATTTTGCAATGTCGAACCGGAAGCGGTGATCGAAGCACGGGATGTCCCGTCCATTTATGAAGTTCCATTGATGTTTCAGGAACAGGATTTGGACAAGGTCATTTGCCGCTTTCTGGGGACCGAATATAAAGCCGGGAATTTGAGCGAATGGAAAAAAAATGTGGTAGAACGCGCGTTGAATCCGAAACATGAAGTTACCATCGGCGTCATCGGAAAATACATTGAACTTCAGGACGCGTATAAATCCATTTACGAGTCGCTGATGCACGGCGGGATTCACAACAATGCCCGCGTTAATATCAAAAAAATTAATTCCGAAAAGCTCGAGAAGGGATCTCTTGAAAAATACTTTCATCATGTTGACGGCATTTTGGTCCCCGGCGGGTTCGGAGGGCGGGGGATCGAAGGAAAAATCCGCGCGATTCAATACGCCCGGGAACGTCAAATCCCGTTTTTCGGAATTTGCCAGGGCATGCAGTGCGCGGTCATCGAATTCGCCAGGAATGTCATGGGATGGAAAGACGCGAATTCGACCGAATTTGATTCCCAGACGAATTATCCGGTCGTCAGTCTTTTGAGCGAGCAAGAAGGCGTGGTCGATATGGGAGGGACGATGCGGTTGGGCGCTTATCCCTGTGATCTGAAAAAAAATACCTTCGCCCATGAGGCCTACCGGGAAGATCAGGTTTCGGAGCGGCACCGGCATCGCTATGAATTTAATAATAAATACCGCGAGGCATTTCAGAAAAAAGGGCTGAGGGTCGCGGGGGTTTGCGCGGGAGACAAAAGCGAAAAACTGGTGGAAATCGTCGAGCTGTCCGATCATCCCTGGTTTGTGGCTTGCCAGTTTCACCCCGAATTCAAGTCCAAGCCGGACAAAGCTCATCCGCTTTTCAGGGATTTTGTCGCGATGTCACTGGCTTGCCGTGAAAAGAGATCCGGCGGGATCAGCGAGCCCCATACAGCAGCGGGAGGAGAAGCCGTCTCATGCGCAAAATTAAACTGAGCGAAATTGTTTTTGGCGATTCGTATGAATTTGTGCTGATTGCCGGCCCGTGTGTCATTGAATCCGAAGAATCTGCGATGGAGCATGCGGAAAAAATCCGGGACATCGCGCGGTTGCTTCAGATTCCGTTTGTGTTTAAGGCCAGTTATGACAAGGCCAACCGCACCTCGCTGGAGTCGTATCGAGGGCCCGGGATTGAAAAAGGCCTGAAAATTCTGGAAAAAATAAAAAGACGGCTGCTGATTCCGGTTTTGACGGATGTTCACACGGTCGAGGAGACAAGGGAGGCCGCGCGTGTCGTGGATATTCTGCAAATTCCGGCCTTTTTGTGCCGTCAAACGGATCTTTTGACTGCGGCGGCAGAAACGGGGAAAGTTGTGAATGTCAAAAAAGGCCAGTTTTTGTCGCCCTGGGACATGAAGAATGTGATTCATAAAATCGAAGCGCACGGAAACCGCAATATTCTGATTACGGAACGCGGCGCAAGTTTCGGTTATTCCAATCTGGTGAGCGATTTTCGGGCCATTCCCGTGATGAGAGGATTTGGATATCCGGTTGTTTTTGACGCGACGCATTCGGTCCAGATTCCGGGAGGGCTTGGGACTTCTTCGGGCGGGCAATCGGAATTCATTCCGACTCTGTCGCGGTGCGCGATCGCGGCAGGTGCGGATGCGCTGTTTCTCGAAGTTCATGAGCATCCCGCGCGGGCGAAATCCGACGGAAAAAACAGCTTGCCGCTCAATCAACTGAAAGATTTGCTTGTCGTATTAAAAAAAATCCGTTCTGCGGCACCGGTCTCGGGAGAAAAAAAACAATGAAACAAGATCGATTATTGGCGCAAAAGGTGCTTCGTATCGAAGCAAACGCGATAAAAAAACTGATTCCGAGAATCAACCGTAATTTCGAGAAAGCACTGGATCTGTTGGCGGCCTGTGCGGGGCGGGTCGTGATTACCGGCATGGGAAAACCGGGCTTGATCGGCAGAAAAATTGCGGCGACCATGGCGTCTACCGGCACTCCCAGCATGTTCCTTCATCCCGCGGAAGCGATTCACGGGGACCTGGGCATGGTGACGCGCAAGGATGTTGTCATTGCGATTTCCAACAGCGGCGAAACCGAAGAAATCACAAAGCTTCTTTCGGTGATCAAGAAAATCGGCGCCCGCCTGATTTCGATGACGGGGAACCCGCGGTCGACCTTGGCCGTTTATTCGGATGTTATCCTGGATCTGAAGCTGGAGCAGGAAGCGTGCCCCTGGAAGCTCGCGCCGACCGCTTCGACGACCGCCGCGTTGGCGATGGGGGATGCGCTGGCGATTTGCCTGGCGAAACGAAAAAATTTTCATGAAGGCGCGTTTGCTTTTCTTCATCCCGGCGGGAGTTTGGGTAAAAAATTATTGAAAGTAAGCGATATTATGAGGCGGAACAAGGCAAACCCGACGGCGCCGGGTTCGGCAACCGTCCAGGATGTGTTGCTCGCGATCACGAGCGCTCGCGCCGGTTGCTGTACCATCGTCGACAAGAATAAAAAATTAAAAGGGATTTTCACCGACGGCGATTTAAGGCGGTATATGAAGGAATACGGCGTCGAGGTGCTTTCAAGGCCGGTATCTGATTTTGCGACTAAAAAACCGCTGTCGATTCCGGAGAGTCATTTGGCGGCCGAAGCGCTCCAGATATTAAGAGATAGAAGAGTTGATGAGCTGCCGGTTGTGGATGCCCGTGGACGGGTGGTCGGGCTGGTAGACGTTCAGGACCTTTTAAAAGCGGGATTTGTGTAATTGGCCGGCCTGTGAAAACTGGAGCGATGCGTTGATCCTAAAGAAAATTTTTAAGAAGCCAATTCGTTTTTTCTTATATATACTGTTGGAGGTTGGCAGGCATATGATGTTATGGCTGCCAAGAGGGGTCGCGCAGGGCCTATCCGCCGCCGTCGGGGTAACCGCTTTTTGGATTTTACCCAAGGAACGGCTGCGAATGCGGAGAAACCTAAAGCAAGCATTCGGAGATTCTTTTCCTGATTCTGAAGCGGATCGAATCGGAAAGAATGTGTTTATTCACTTGGGAAAAACGGCGGCCGATGTTTTCCAGTTTCCGAGATATCATCAGCGGCATCTTGAGAAATTGGTTATCTTGAACGACGGAATTGATAAAATGAACCAGGCCCTGGCGCTCGGCAAAGGGGTTTTGGGGATTAGCGGGCATTTGGGTAATTGGGAGCTTTTGGCCGCTTATTTCCTTTCAAGCGGGTATCCGGGCGCGGTGGTCGGCCGGAGAATTTATTATGAGCCGTTCAACCGTGTGTTGGTGGCGTTGCGCAAAAGCGTGAACGTCGAGACCATTTACCGTGACGGAGGGCTTCGGCGGATTTTAAAGGTTCTTCAAGGGAACGGGATTGTCGGAATGGTCGTCGACCAGGATGTTGAGAAACTGGACGGCGTATTTGTTTCGTTCTTTGGGAAGCCCGCCTGGACGCCGGCCGCACCGGTCAAGATATCAATCGCGACCGGCGCGCCGATTCTGCCGATGTTTGTCATCCGGGAAGGCAACCGGTACCGTTTGTATATCGAAGACGCCATTTGTCCGGAAAAAACCGATAACGGGGAAGAAGCCGTTCAAGCGATGACCCAGCGATGGTCGGACGTCGTTGAAAAATATGTCCGGCGGTATCCGGAACAATGGGTATGGATGCATGATCGCTGGAAGACAAAACCGGACCTGAAATTGAATTGAACGAAGGAAGGTTGAGCTAAAACGATGGTGAAAAAATTTTTACTGATTACGGTACTGTTGCTGGTTGCGTATGGACTATTGATTCAAACGCGTTTTTTTCAGCGCGTGCAGCACGGCCCGAAAGTACGGGACGGCGGTACGGCCGCGCGTGATGAAAGCGCCCAGAAGGTCTACAGTTTTTCATTTTCGAAATATAATTCGGGCGGGCAAAAAGAACTGGAAATCGAAGGAGATTCCGCGAATATTTTTTCCCAGGATGTGCAATTGTTAAATGTGATTGCCAAGGCCTATGCAGAAGAAAATCCCGTGACGATTACGGCCAACACCGGCTCTTTTGACCGGCAGACCAGCAATGTGACCTTGAAACATAATGTGGTGGCCACGACGGAAACGGGTGTGCGTCTTTTGACGGATTCGCTGGATATCCATCCGGCGGAGAAGAAAATGCAAACGGATGAAGTGACGAAAGTGAAGAAAGACAACATCAGCGTGGAAGGAACGGGCGCGGAAAGTGACTCGCAACTTGAGAAAGTTTTTTTCAAAAAAAAGGTGACGGTGGTGGTGCAGAATCCGGATTCGGATTTGAAACAACCGACGGTTATTACTTCCGACGGCCCGCTGGAAATCGATTATAAAAGAAACGTCGCTCATTTTTCCCAGAACGTGCAGGTGGTCGACGAACGCGGAATGTTGGACGCGGATTACATGGATGTTTATTATGACAAAGAAACGCGGCGGATATCAAAAATGGTCGCGCGCGGAAATGTGAAAGTGGAAAGCAAGGAAGGAAACAAGACATTCAGCGACAGTGCCGTGTACCTGGCGGATCAGGGACGCGTTATTCTCGGAGGGGATGTTGAGGCCGAGTATGTGAGCCCTGAATCCTCATCCGGGCAGGGAAACGAAGGAAGCGCTTTCGATTCACTTATTTTTTAGGAGGCATGATCGTGTATCTCATTGAGACCAAAGGATTGACGAAAAGTTATAAAGGGCGTGTCGTCGCTAACCAGGTGTCCATTAATGTGTCGCGCGGAGAAATTGTCGGACTGCTCGGGCCAAATGGGGCCGGTAAAACGACGACTTTCTATATGGTTGTGGGAGTCATTAAGCCCGAAAGCGGACGGATTCTGTTCAGGGGAGAGGATATTACGGATTTACCGATGTATAAGCGGGCGCGAATGGGCGTCGGATACCTGTCTCAGGAGCCCTCCATTTTCAGAAAGCTGACCGTGGAAGAAAATATTATGGCGATTCTCGAAACGCTGGATATCCCGCAAGCCGAACGGGAAAAGCGGTTGAAGCGCCTTCTGGATGAACTGGATATCGCGCATTTGTCCAAAAACAAGGCCTATACGCTTTCGGGCGGAGAACGGCGGCGGCTTGAAATTACGCGCGCGCTGGTGACGAATCCTTCATTAATTTTGCTGGACGAGCCGTTCAGCGGCGTGGACCCAATCGCGGTTTTTGAAGTTCAAAAAATTTTACAAAAGTTGAAAAGTCAGGGATTAAGCATTCTCCTGACGGATCATAGTGTGCGCGAAACGCTGTCTATTACTGACCGCGCATATATCATGTGCGAAGGGAGGATTGAAGTTTACGGGACTTCGCAGTTCCTTTCCACGGATAAGCGGGCACGGGAAATTTATTTAGGCGAAAAATTTGTTTTAGGGTAACGGTTGATATCAATATTTTAATTTGCGAAAAAACCATGAAGCGTTGTTTTCATCGGTTTTTTGGCGGGAGATTTAGAGGAGGAATCGGATGAAGATTTCTGAAATTTTAGAAAAAAACGGAATTAAGATCGGCCTGACGTCGACGGACAAGGAAAGCGTTCTCAAAGAGCTTGTTGAAGTCCTGGGGCAAATCGAAAACATCGGTGAGCCCAAGAGCATCGTCAAAGCGCTCCTCGAACGGGAAAACCTGGGCTCAACGGGCATCGGTCAGGGAATTGCCATCCCGCATGGCAAAACCGATAAGGTCAATCGGCTGATTGCGGTCCTGGGCGTGAGTGAACAGGGCGTAAATTTCGACGCGTTGGACGGAGAGCTCGTCTATATTTTCTTTCTTTTGGTCGCGCCCAAAGACACGGCGGGCCCTCACCTGAAAGCCCTGGCTCAAATTTCCCGTTTATTGCGGGATTCGTATTTTTGTCAGTTGATTCGAAGGGCGAAGACCCCCGAAGATATTTACAAACTGATTCAGAACGAAGAAAACCGGAAATAACAGGGACTTTTCGGGATTATTCCAGAAACTGCGAGGGGCCGTTGAATTATTTGTCGGTAAAAAATTTTTATGACGGGTTGAAAGACCGGCTGAAGCTTGCCACGCTGACGCCTCAGGTCGCCCCGAATCGTAAAATTCATTCTGCCGAAATTAACAGGCCGGGGCTTGCGCTTTCGGGTTTTTACGATTATTTTGCGTTTGACTGCGTTCAGGTGCTGGGGAAAACCGAAATCCGGTTTCTCAATAAAATGGAAGGCCCCGAACGCCAGCGAAATCTGGATAAATTTTTCTCTTACCGGATCCCGTGTATCATCGCGACCAAAAACCAGATTTTGCCGAAAGATTTCATCCGCCGAGCGATTCAGGCGAATATTCCTATTTTGCGATCGCCGTTTCGGACGTCGAAAGTCGCCAGCCAAGTCACCGTTTTTATCGAAGAAGCAAGTTCTCCCCAGATGACGATTCACGGGACGCTGCTCGAGGTCTATGGCGTCGGCATTTTAATCCTGGGAAAAAGCGGGGTCGGAAAATCCGAATGCGCCCTGGAACTGGTTGAACGGGGGCACCGGCTTGTGGCAGACGATATTGTGGAAATCCGGAAAAACACCCAGAACCTCGTCGGATTTTCAAACAAAACGCTTCTGTATCATATGGAAATACGGGGGATCGGAATTATTGACATTCGCGCGATTTTCGGCGTGCGCGCCGTCCGTGACACGAAACGCATTGATTTGGCCGTGACGCTGGAAGACTGGGAAGGCGAATACGATTACGAACGGGTCGGGCTTGAGGAAAAGACGTATGAGCTGTTGGGGATGCAAATTCCTCATTTACTGATTCCGGTTCGTCCCGGTCGAAACGTTCCCATTCTGCTTGAAACGGCGGCTCTGAATCAACGATTGAAAGTCATGGGCGTTTCGTCGCCTCAGGAATTTAATCGGAAATTGATTGAGCAAATGCATCGCAAGGAAAATCGAGGGAGAAACCGCAAGTGAATTTTTTCAAATGGTTTTATCCGGGGATCGGGATCAAACGATGGGGGATGCTCGCCGCGACCGGATTCGGAATCATGGCGGTCGTCAGTTTTTCGGCGGTTAAAAATTTTGTTCAGGAAAGCCTCTTGCTCGGGAGTGTGGTAACGGCATTCCTGATTTTCGGGATTTTTCTTGTTTATATCTCAATCAAGCAAATTTTAAAAATTCTGGTGCGGGCATTGCGGCCTTCGCCCCAGGGCGATCTCGTTGACATTGTGTTCCAGAGCCGGAGGCGGGATTTTCTGGCCCGCGGCCCGCGGGTGGTCGCGATTGGCGGCGGAACCGGCCTGAGCGTTCTTTTGCAGGGGATCAAGCAATACACAAATAATATTACCGCCATTGTGACCGTGACTGATACCGGAGGGAGTTCAGGCCGGCTCAGGGACGAATTGGATATCTTGCCGCCCGGCGATATTCGCAGCTGCCTTGTCGCGCTTGCGGATGCGGAACCGTTGATTCGCGATTTGTTTCGGGAATTTGTTTATCACCGCCCTTTCGATGGTAACGGGTGATTTTGAAAAGGCGATTCGTGAATCCAGCAAAGTGCTCGCGATTCGCGGGCGCGTGCTTCCGTCAACGCTTGAGAAAATTACGCTGGTGGGCGAATTCCGGGACGGCTCAATCGTCGAGGGAGAAACGAATATTACGGACCGGAATAAACCGTTGCGAAAAATCTCTCTCAAGCCGGTTAACTGCCGCGCGACGGAAGAGGCGGTTGAAGCGCTGGACATGGCGGACTTGATTATCATGGGGCCGGGCAGTTTGTATACGAGTATTTTGCCGAATTTGTTGATCAAGGATATTTTAAACGGTGTCCTGAAGTCGGACGCGTATAAGGTGTTTGTGATCAACGCGATGACTCAGCCGGGAGAAACGGATGATTTTACGGCATACGATCATTTAAAGAATTTGGTCAGGCACACGAATGCCAAAATCGCGGATGTCTGTTTTGTTAACACGCAAGATATTCCGCGGGAGTACCTTGACCGTTACCGTGAAACGGGTTCGAAACGCGTGGACAACAACTTGTCTGAAATTACCCAAAAGGGATATGAAGTGGTCGGCAGGGATCTGTTGAAGCTGGACGGTCAAATCCGGCACGATTCCGTTAAGCTGGCAAAAGCCATTTTTGATCAGTATTTTGAGGTGTTGAAAAGGTGAAAATGATGGTGAATCGGGACATGGTTGAGAAGAAAATTTTAATCGGCAACAAGCTGGGACTGCACGCGAGGCCTGCCTCCCTGTTTGTGCGGACGTCAAATCGGTTTCAGGCTGATATTACGGTGCAAAAAGGGAAGCAAAAAGTGAACGGAAAGTCGATCATGGGGATTATGATGCTGGCGGCCGGCCCGGGCTCGAAAATCATCATTCGGGCGGAAGGGGCTGATGCCCAACAGGCCGTTGAAGAGCTGGAGGCGCTTGTGAATTCGAATTTTGGTGAAAAGGGATAATCAAATGGCAATGAAGACATTTCAAGGCATTCCGGTTTCGCCGGGTGTGGCAATGGGCAAAGCGCTTGTGCTGCACAGCGAAGATTTTTTCACGGTTTCCGAGGCGCAAATCAAGCGGGAAGATGTTCCTCGCGAAATTGTCCGGTTCGAAGAGGCGTTGACGCGAGCGAGAGCCGAACTGATCGGAATCCGGAAAAATATCGCGAAAGAAATCGGTCACGAACATTCGGATATTTTCAGCGCGCATCTGTTGATCCTGGAGGACAGGACTTTTCTTGAAGACGTTTTATCCAAGATTAAAGATGAATGCCAATCCGCCGAATTCGCGTTTTCTCAGGTCATTCAGCGGTATTTTCACGCGTTTCAGCAAATCGAGGATGAATACCTGAAAGAAAGGTTGTCGGACATTAAAGATGTGGGCCGGCGGATTATGCAGAATTTATTAGGCAAGGAGAAAGATTTGCTCGTGGGGCTCCCCGAGAAGGTTATTGTGGTGGCGCACGATCTTTCGCCGTCAGAAACGGCCGGCATGGACAGGGATCATGTGATTGCTTTTGCGACGGATATCGGCGGCCCGACGTCGCACACGGCGATTATGGCCCGATCGTTTGAAATTCCCGCGGTTGTCGGACTGGAGTCGGTCAGCAAAGAAGTTTTGAGCGGAGATGAGCTGATCATCGACGGACATCGCGGGGTGCTGATTGTTAATCCCGACCGGCAAACGATCGAGCAATACACGCGGGAAGAAAAAAAATTCATCGAACTGATCGCCGAACTCGACAAGATCAAGGCATTGCCGTCCGAAACGCTGGACGGAAAGAAAATCGGGCTTTTGGCCAATATCGAATTCCCGGATGAAATCCCGTCTGTTTTGTCTCACGGCGCGGAAGGCATCGGGCTTTACCGGACGGAATATTTTTATTTGAACCGGGTGGATTTGCCGCGCGAAGAGGAGCAATACGAGGCCTACCGGACTGTTGTTGAAAAACTTTCGCCGAGTCCCGTCGTGGTGAGGACGCTTGATTTGGGGGGAGATAAATTTCTTTCGTCATTGGATTTTCCGCAAGAGATGAATCCGTTTATGGGGTGGCGGGCGATTCGTTTTTGTCTCGCTCAGGTGGATGTGTTCAAAACGCAGTTGAGGGCGATTTTACGGGCGAGCGCTCACGGGAATTTGATGTTGATGTATCCGCTGATATCCACCGTCAATGAAGTCCGTCAAGCGAATCAAATCCTGTCCCAGGTCAAACAGGAGATGAAAGAGAAGAAGATTCCTTTTGCTCCGGATATCAAGGTCGGAGTCATGATTGAAATTCCTTCCGCCGCGATCACCAGTGATATTCTGGCAAAGGAAGTCCAGTTTTTTTCGATCGGAACAAACGACCTGATTCAATACTCGCTCGCGGTCGATCGCGTGAACGCGAAAGTGGCCTATTTGTATGAGCCGACGCATCCGGCTATCTTGCGATTGATTCATCAGGTCGTGCAAAACGCGAATAAAAACTCGATTCCCGTCAGCGTGTGCGGCGAGATGGCGGGAGATCCCGCGATGGCCATCCTTCTGGTCGGACTCGGGGTCAGCCATTTAAGCATGAGCCCGTTTGCGCTGCCGACAATCAAAAAAGCGATTCGGTCTATTCATTTCAGCCAGGCGCGCGAAATCGCCGTCCGGGCTATGGATTTTCATACCGGAGAGGAAATCCGCGCGTTTGTGAAAAGCAAAGTCGAATCCATCAATCCGGACATTTTTCAGCATTAGAATATGAGCGCTCTTTTAAGCAGCGAAAAATTGATCGCGAAAATTGACCGCCAGAATATGCGGGCCGGAATCGCGGGTTTTTCCCGGCAATTCACAGCCGCTTTTGATTCGATCGACGATTCCCCGAAATTATTTGTTTCGCCGGGCGTTATTCGCAATATTGTTTTTGCCGGAGTGGGCGGTTCCGCGATTGCCGCCGATTTTGTCCGTTGGCATCTCGCCTCAACCGTTCCGGTCCCTGTGATCGTTCACAGGAACTACGGCATTCCTTTTTTTACCGGAGAAGAAACGCTCGTGGTCGTGGTAAGTTATTCGGGGGATACGGAAGAATGCCTGTCGGCCGTTCATGAGGCGCTTTGGGCAAAAGCCAAATGTCTTGTGGTGGCGTCCGGCGGCGAGCTCGAACGGATTGCCCGTAAAAAAAGTGTTCCGTTCATCAAAGTTATGGCCGGATTGCCGCCACGGGTCGCGCTGGGTTATTTGATCATGGCCATTTTAAGGGGCCTTGAAGCGTTTGAGGTCACCGGTTCTTTGAATTCATCCGAATGGCGCGGAATCGCAGCCCGGTTAGAAGAATTAAACAAAAAACGTTATGGGATTCACGTTCCTCTCAGGCGAAATCAAGCCAAGCAATTAGCGTTGCGGTGTAAAGGCAAAATCCCCGTTGTTTATGCCCCCGCGGGATTTTCCGAAGCGGCGGCGTTAAGATGGCGTTGTCAGTTTGAAGAAAATTCCAAAACCCTCGCTTTTCATCATACGATTCCGGATATGAATCATAATGAAATAGTGGCTTGGCCAGGCAAAGAAACAAAAGGAAAGTTCATTATTTTTTTTCTGCGCGACCGGGATGATCACGAGAGAATCGGTGCCGCCATGCATCAAATACTGAAAATTCTGAAAACCGCCGGGCATGAAGTCATGGAAATATTTTCTGATGGGGCATGCTTGAGCGAGAGAATGCTTTCGTTGATTCACCTGGGAGATTGGATCAGTTTTTATCTGGCGATACTCAAAAAAGTGGATCCGACGCCGATTCCCGCCGTTCAAATGATCAAGGCGAACCTGGCGAAGCAGAAACTGAAGGGACGGTTGATTTCCCAATCGGCATCAATCAATATCCGGAAGAATTCAGGAAGAAAACCGAAGCTGACTCATTGAAACGAAAGAAAGGGAGAGTTTTTGATGAAAGCGATTTTACTCTGCGCCGGGTTTGGCACCCGTTTATATCCTCTCACCGAGCATCAGGCAAAAGCGTTGCTTCCGATTGCCGACGAGCCCCTCATTAACCACCTGATGAAAAAACTTGTTTCGGCCGAGGAATTGGCCGAAATTGTTTTGATTTCGAACGGAAGATTTTATGATGATTTTGTTCGCTGGAGCAACGCCCGGAAAACAGATTGCCCGATCAGGATCGTTAATGATCATACGATGGACAATGACCATCGGCTGGGCGCGATTCGCGATCTCAAGCTTGCGATTGATGAAGCGGGGGTCGATGAAGATATTCTCGTTCTTGCGGGGGATAACCTGTTTGATCTGGATTTAACCGGTTTTATAGCATCCGCCCGCTCCAGGCGTCCCGCGGCGTCTGTCGGGGCTTATCAATTGGCCGATCGGGAGTTGGCAAAAAAATACGGCTTGATTAAAACCGATTCTTCGGAGAAAATCATATCATTCCTGGAAAAACCCAAGGATCCGCCCACGTTGCTCGCCTCAATGGGAGTTTATTACTTCCCGATGGAAGGGCTACATTGGATCGGCCGATTTCTGGAGGAGAATAAAAATATGGACGCGCCGGGGCATTATCTTGCCTGGCTTCTTGACCGTTCGCCTATTTTTGCGTATCCTTTCCGGCAAGGCCTTTGGTTTGATGTGGGCGATATGACTTCGTATGAAAAGGCAGACAAACATTACAGGGAATTGCTGGGGCGTTAAAGCCCTTATTCAGAAATAAAGGAGACAAAGTGAAAACAGGCAGATATTTATTTTCGTCAGAATCCGTCAGTGAAGGGCATCCCGACAAGATTTGCGACCAGATTTCAGACGCTATTCTGGATGAATTTCTCAAACAGGATCCGGCGTCCCGTGTCGCCTGCGAAACCATGGTGACGACCGGAATGATTTTTATTTCAGGGGAGATCACCAGCAAAGGGATTGTCGATATTTCCAAACTGGTTCGCCAGGTGATTCGGGGAATCGGATACGATAACGCCGATTGCGGATTTGATTATAAAACCTGCGGGATCATTACGGCGATTCAGCATCAGTCGCCTGATATCGCCATGGGCGTGGACACGGGCGGAGCGGGCGACCAGGGAATGATGTTCGGCTACGCGACGGACGAAACGCCCGAATACATGCCGCTTCCGATTCTTCTGGCGCATCGCCTGGTGCGGCGTTTGGCGGAACTCAGAAAAAACGGCGAACTTTCCTATTTGCGGCCGGATGCGAAAAGCCAGGTGACGGTGGAGTATGAAAACGATTTGCCCGTCGGCGTTTCGGCCATTGTTTTAAGCGCGCAGCATGACGGCGATGTGACGCTTGATACGATTTCAAAAGATTTGAAAGAACTGGTGATTCAGCCGGTTATTCCCGCGCAGTGGCTCAGCAAGGACACGAAGATTTACGTCAATCCGACGGGACGCTTTGAGATCGGAGGCCCTCACGGAGACACGGGGCTGACCGGAAGGAAAATTATTGTCGATACTTACGGCGGATTCGGCCGCCACGGGGGAGGCTGTTTCAGCGGAAAAGATCCCACGAAAGTCGACCGTTCCGCGTGTTATTTCGCGCGGTATGTCGCAAAAAATATCGTAGCCAGCGGGCTGGCGAAGCGCTGCGAGCTTCAGGTTGCTTATGCAATCGGCGTCGCCGAGCCCGTTTCCATTATGGTCAATACGTTCGGAACCGGAATATGTCCGGATGAAGACATTTCCGTTGCCGTCGAAGAGGTCTTTGATTTTACGCCGCGGGGAATTATCAAAAAACTGGACCTTTTAAGGCCTATTTACCGGGCCACGGCCGCTTACGGGCATTTTGGAAGAACGGAAGAGACCTTTACGTGGGAGAAACTTGACGCGGTTGAATTATTAAAAAAAAAATTTCGAAACACTGATGCCGGCGCGGTAGGCGTTCATTAACATGACGGAGAATACGGTGGCAGATTATAAAGTTGCGGATATTTCGCTGGCGGATTGGGGCCGGAAAGAAATAGAAATTGCGGAAAAAGAAATGCCTGGCCTGATGGCCTTGCGAAAAAAATACGAGGACTCAAAGCCGCTTTCCGGCGCGCGGATTGCCGGTTGCCTTCACATGACGATTCAAACCGCCGTTTTGATCGAAACGCTGCTTCATCTGGGAGCGAAAGTGCGGTGGTCTTCCTGTAATATTTTTTCAACGCAGGATCACGCGGCCGCCGCGATTGCCGCCAAAGGGATTCCGGTTTATGCCTGGAAGGGCGAGACACTTGAGGAATATGACTGGTGCGTCGAGCAGACGATTCGCTGGCCGGACCGCAAGGGGCCCAACATGATTGTGGATGACGGGGGGGATCTGACCCGGATGATTCATGAACCCAGGTTTTCCGCATATTTGAGCGACGTTCGGGGAATTTCGGAAGAAACAACAACGGGCGTGCACGCGCTCGAAAAAATGGTTAAGGAAGGCGTTTTGAAATGCCCGGCCATGAATGTGAACGATTCTGTCACCAAATCGAAATTTGATAATCTTTACGGCTGCCGCGAATCGCTGGCAGACGGGTTAAAGCGGGCGACGGGTGTCATGGTGGCCGGCAAGGTGGTGGTGGTGGCCGGTTACGGTGATGTCGGAAAAGGATGCGCGCAGTCCATGCGCGGATTCGGAGCGCGCGTGATTGTCACGGAAATCGATCCCATTTGCGCGCTGCAAGCCGCGATGGAAGGATTTGAAGTGACGACCATGAATGAGGCGGTTCAAGAAGGCGACGTCTTTGTGACGGCGACCGGAGTTTGCGATGTGATCACGCTTGAGCATATGAAGCGGATGAAAGACCAGGCGATTGTGTGCAACATCGGGCACTTTGATATTGAAATTGAAGTTGCGGCCCTTCAGTCGTTTCCGAAGATTGAACGGGTGAATATCAAACCGCAGGTGGATAAATATGTTTTCCCCGACGGCCATGCGATTCTTCTTTTGGCCGAGGGACGGCTCGTTAACCTGGGATGCGCCAATGGGCACCCTTCGTTCGTGATGAGCAACTCATTCAGCAATCAGGTAATCGCGCAGATCGAGCTTTTTGCCAATCACAGGAAATATGAACGCCGGGTATACATGCTCCCCAAAAAACTGGATGAAGAAGTCGCCCGACTTCATTTAAACAAGCTGGGCGTGAAACTCGAAACTTTGACATCCCGACAAGCCAAATACCTTGGCGTTTCGCCTGAAGGCCCCTTCAAGCCGGAGCATTACCGCTACTAGTGCCGTTTCAAGATTGAAATTGGCGGTCACTCATAGGCAATTTCAATCAGGCACAGCACCGCAAACGGACAAAATCAATCTTGAGCCGATACCAGCCGTTTTCCGCCGTCGGCCTTGCAGTCAAAACGCGCCGTGGCGTCATCCGGGTGGTATTTCGCGGTCATGCCTCCTCAAAACCGATCTCCTGCGAAGTCGTCCCGCAATCGTGGTGTTTCTAGAGGATTACTGAGATTGTGTTTTTAATCGTTCGCGCGGTCAAAAAAGAAGAAAACTCCGGCACCGAAAAGCGCGTTGTGAAACCAGGCGCTGACCAGTGGAAACATTTTTCCGGCTTTCCCGAGGGCGAGCATCAACGCGCCCGTGATATGGTAGGCGAAAATAATCCCGAGGCACGCCAGAATATTCATGGCGATCATCCGCCGGGTCACGGTTTTGGCCAGAAACGGGATCGTGATAAATATCATCAGAAGGCTTTGCCACGGATAGGCCAGCCGGTACTGCAGTTCGACCGCTTCGGAGAAAAGCTGAATTCCGTTCCGTTTCATTTTATTGATGTAATCTCTTAAGTCATGATAACTGATGGCGTTGATTTCTTTTGAGGCCTTCAGAAATTCGTCCGGCGTTTCAACGATTTCGGGATAGACGGTTATTTTTTTAAAG
>CAZFUU010000015.1:0-11563 GCA_964522565.1 uncultured bacterium
GCGAATCCGTCCTTTTGTATCTTCGATAAACCGGGCAATTTCGGGCGTTAGCCCGCAGGTGGAAACAGTAATACGCCTTCCCCCGAGGCCGAATCCCCATTCGGCCGTTAAAATCCCGATTGCGCGAAGTGTCGCGTCATAATTGTCAAGCGGCTCCCCCATCCCCATGAAAACCACATTGGTGACCATTTCAGGGCCGCTACGATTGTCCCGGAAATACCGCACCGCCATGGAAACCTGCTCGACAATCTCTCCTGCGGTTAAATTTCTCAGGAATTTCCCCCGGCCGCTCGCGCAAAAAAGGCACTTCATCCTGCATCCGAGCTGGGTTGACACGCAAACGGTTTCTCTGTTTTTCCGGGAAATCCAGACCGTCTCAAGCAAATGTCCGTCAGCGGTTTCGAATAAAAATTTTTTGGAATTGTCTTCCGGAGCCGCCACCATTTCTCTCAATCGCAACGTGTCGACGGAAAAACGGCGCGAGAGAGCGTCCTGCAATTCCCGGGAAAGGTTTTTCATTTCCGAAAAAGAACGGGCGTATTTGCGGTGAAGCCAATTCATGATCTGATCGGCCCGGTAAGCGGGTATTCCGCATGTTGTCAAAAAAGCGCTTAATTCCTGCAGATCAAGTTCGCGAAGATTTACAGCCACTTCTTTATCTTGATCCATAACAGGAGGCAAAATGAAATCAGAAACATAAACATCAGGGCGATCCAATATCCATGCGGCCATCTTAATTCAGGCATAAATTCAAAATTCATCCCATAAATGCTGGCAATCACAACGGGCGGAAGCGCAATCGTGGCCAGGATGGTCATTGTTTTAATTGCCTGATTCAGCTTATGCGACAAAAAAGAAAAATAGATGTGCAAAATGTTATTAACCATGCCCTGCAACTCTTCGGCCATCTGGTAATATTTGAACAGATGGTCATAAATGTCGCGGAAATAAATCAATTTGTCTTCGCGTACAAATGCCGAAACGTTCCGCGACAATTGATTCATTGTTTCGCGCTGGGGGCCAATCACCCGTTTTAAATGAAGAATCGCCTTTTGGGCCTCAAGAATTTTTTGCAGCATTTCTTCGCCTTCCCCGTCAAAAATCTTGTCTTCAATTTCGTCAATCCGGCGGTCATGTTCAATCAGGATTGGAAGATAGCGGTCAACCAATCTGTCCAAAATCGCGTGTGCCAGCATGTCAATCCCCTGGATCAACGGCGCGCCGCCTTTGCGTTCAATCAGGTTCTTAACGTCGCTAATGGCAAAAATGGGCGCTTTATGAAACGTCACCAGATAATTGTTGCTGATAAAAAGCTCAAGCTCATTGGCTTTAACTTCATTTTTAGCATCCATTGCCAGCGCGTGCATCACCAGAAAAAGATAATCGTCGTAGTCGTCGATTTTAGGTTCGCTGTGGTCGATGAGACAATCCTCGATCGCCAGCGGATGAAATTTGAATAATTCAATCAGAGTTTCACTTTCAAACTCGGTCGGTTCCTCCATGTCTACCCAAACGAGCGCCTCTTTATCCCAAAGCGCCTTGGCAAGGTCCTGTCGCGAAACGTTTTGAATCACTTCATTGTTTTTACAAATAAAATTCTGAATCATTTTAAATCCCTCTCCTCATCTATCAATCGTCTTTCACGCTTGCTGTCTGAACCATTTCAAAAGGCCGGTTTCCGGCGCGTCCCGTTTCCCTGTTCATCCGGGCAATCTGTTCATTCAGGGAAAGCCCCGTCATTTGCTCCAGAGAATAAGGGACCTGAAGCGTCCAGTTGGCCGGATTGAGCGTTCCCGGGAAATTGATTCGAAAACTCCAAAGGTCTTCGAGGCGCAAATCTTCCAGGCACAAAAAATCCTGCAAAAGCTGAATGCTGAAAATCGAAGACGTTTCGCTCGCCTTTTCAAGCGCCCGCCTGACAAATTCGGGGCCGGTGTCGTTTTTCGGCGCGCCCTCAAACCCCAAAAATTTCCAGAACCGTTCTTTTTCGTCATACGTTCCACGATACATGCCGACCGGTTCCCATGCTTCACTTTCCGGTTTTCCGAGAATTTCCAAAAGCTTGTCTTTTGAGTCAATGCCTTTGTGCCAGCGCAATCTTCCGTGCTGTGAGTCAGCCAGATCAAAAAGACGCGAGCGGACGTTTTCGATATTGACGCCGCAGTCCCTGCATACCCGCCCGAACAAGTGCTCGTCAACCGTGCCGGCTTCAAATTTCCACCAGGCAAGCAGCGCCGTCATATCATGGGTCGAAATGGTCGCGACGGAATTTTCCCTGTACTGTCCCGGGCTTTTGAAATCAAAATTTCCTTTCCAATCGCGGCTCCAGCGCTGAACATCGATTCCCGGAATTGCCATTTCACGCAGGACGCTGAAGCAACAGTCGGGAACCACGCCCAAATCTTCTCCGCACGGCAGCATATCACAATTGTCAATCATGACGGACAAAAGGTTTTTTCCGTGCGCTTCCCACTGCGATTCGTCCTGCGGATCAAAAATGCCGCTTAACCCGTTGGTTTCGGGCGGCTCCGACAGACGGATCGTCCACAAACGAAACGCGCCCACCACATGGTCAATGCGGTATAAATCATAAAAATTTGACGCGTATTTTAATTTTTCTTTTAAATATTGATAACCGTCGGCGGCAATCCGGTCCCAGTGATACGGCGGCATCCCCCATCTTTGCCCAAGCGCATAATAAGGATCCGGCGGCGCTCCCGATGAAAGATCAAGCTTGAAATAATCCTGGTGAGCCCAAATATCGGCGCTATTCCGGGAAACGAGAAACGGCAAATCTCCCATGATCAAAACGCCTTTCGCCCGGGCGTGCTGGCGCGCGCTTCGAAGCTGGCAAAAAAGCTGCCACTGAAGCCAGCGCTGGAAATCAAAATCCGCCGGATGCGCTTCCCTGAACTGTCCCAAAGCGCGGGTGTCGCGGAATTTCAGCGCTTCCGGCCAGTGTTCCCATCCGGCATATTCCTGCTTTTCCTGAATCACCTTAAACAACGCGTAATCATCCAGCCAGCCCGATTCGTCATGGGCGAAACGTTGAAAATCTTCAAGCTCGCGTCGATCGGACGATTCAAAAATAGACCGCAAAAGCTGAAGCTTGGCTTTCTTGATTTCGTAGTTCACATTCTTTTGATTAACCGGGTATGCCTTTCGCAATGCTTCTATTTTTCTTTTATATTTTTTTTGATCGGTGCCAGCAAGGTCACCCAAAGAAAGATACATAGGGTCAAGCGCAAGCGTGCTTTGCGCGTCATAAGGCCTGAATTCAAAACCGACGTCATTCAGCGGCAACAGCTGGATCACCGTCAAACCCGTTTGACGGCACCAGTCAACCAGCAGTTTCAGATCGTGAAAATCCCCGATCCCGGCACTGTTTTTGGAATAAATCGAAAAAAGCGGCGTAATAACGCCTGCCCGCCGCTGAACTCCGATTTTTTTCCATTGTTTTCTTGCCGCTGACGATAAAAAATTTTCGTACATGAATTTTCCCGCTGACATTTTTATAGTGATTGTGTTGTCGGTATGGGACAGTTTCTCCGGAAGGTCATACGCCGAATTCAAATTTAGAAAGGCTTTCCAGTGTTTTTTCCGGATTGTCGGTCTTGATCACCACGCATCCTGAATCCTGATTGGCGTCGGCCGTGCAATAGGCATAAGAAATGTTGATATCGGCAAGCGCGAGTTTTGAAGCAATGGCCGACAGAATTCCCGGGCAGTTGTCAACGCGAACCACCACCACATTCTGCTCAAGAATATAATGCTCCTCCTGTTCCAGGAGCAGAAGCGCCTTGGTTGGATTGTCGGCGACAATGCGGACTACGGCATTGTCCACGGTGTCATGCACCGAAAGCGCTAAAATATTGATGCCGGCTTCGGAAAGAATGCCGCATATTTTTGCGAGCGCGCCGGGGCGGTTTTCCAAAAAAATGGATAGTTGTTTACGTATCGGCATACTAACTTCTCTCCCGAGAAAACCGGTTCAGGCCTGACGACAAGGCAACAAACCCGTCATCCGAATAATTGTTCGCCTTTCGCCCAGTTTTCTCCGGCTACTTCGTCGAAAACAATATAAGTATGGTCCTTGGGTTTTGCCGCATGACGCAACAAGGATTCCGAGATATCAGAGGCAATTTCTTTTTTTTGCTCTTTGGACAATTTCCCGACGACCTTCACATTGACATATGGCATCCCCCACCCCCATGTGGTTAGAATTTATCACATCATGCGCAAAGGAAAAAGCATCTTTTTTGCCGATTTTTGATCGACGATTTGCCGGAAATCGCACGCGCTTTTTAGTCCTTTTCAGCCCGTGCGGAATGACGCGTCACGACTGACCGGCCGGGCACAACACCTCATGTTGGACAATGCCAGTTACAAATTATATGCCAAGGCCGGGCCGCCAACAAGAAAAGAAAAAAATGAAAAATCCGGAGATGCGCATAAAATTTGAGATAACGCACCACGGGGGCAGGCCTCAAAACACCCAAGGGGCCTGACCCCGTTTTTAAAGAAACAGTTCCCAAACCCATCGGACAGGGTGAATTTGCCCGCTGAATTATTTTCCGCCGCTTAAAAGAATTTGGGAAGTCGCCGATAACTCCGTTATGAATAAAAAGAAGCCGGGCCTGTTGTTATTTATTGCGATCCCCTTGTTTATTTTGCTCGTCATGGTTTTGTGGCCGGTCATTCAAAAGACACTTCCCGACGGTTTTTTGCCTCTGCATCCGCGGCCAAAAAAAGCGGCTACGGCATTGATCGCGCCGCTTGAATTTTTGTTCCGATATTTCGATTTTAACGAAAAAAACGCCCTGAAAGGATGGGAAGAAAAACTGTTCAAGGGGCGCGTCGCGTATTGGGTCGATTTCGACGGCCCCGACGGCTTTGTCCGTTCAAAAAGCGAACAAGCCGCGTCCGCGATGTTTTACCGGGTCAAATTCGATGTTTCCGAATATCCCTATTTATCCTGGAAATGGAAAATCGGAAAATTTCCGGTTAAAAACGCAGCCCATGACGCGAAAGCACGCGACGATTATGCCGCGCGCGTTTATGTTATTTTCACTTCCCGGTTTTTCACTAATTTTAAATGCCTCGAATACGTCTGGGACGAGACATTGCCGGTCGGCACTATTCTTGAAAGCCCTTATTCGGACAAAATCCGCCAGCTGGTTATCCGAAGCGGCGCGCCGGAACAGGCCGAATGGGCAACCGAACGCCGGAATATGTATGAGGACTATCTTCTGTTGTTCGGAGAAAAACCAAAAATGAACGTCACGGCCATCGCCTTGATGACGGATGCGGAAAGCACGGAAACTGAAGCGGAAGGGTTTTTTGACGATATTCAAATCGGGAAAAACGAGTGAAATTGCCGAAATGATTTGACGCCTCAACCAAACGACATCGTATCGGCCGGTATTTTCATAAAACATGAATCTGAGACAAGGAGCCGCCATGGAACTGAATCGAAGGAAAATTGCATCGAAACACCATCCGCTGGAGTATCAATATCTCAAGCTCGTTCTTTTGGCGATGCTGGCGCCGACCCTTTTGGTGGCCGGATGTCTTTACTACCTGATTTGGGAAACCGTCGCCTACGAACTCGCGATCCCCGAATTAATCGCCGAATCCCTGTTTCCGGCTTTTGCGCGCGTCAATCTAATCATTCTTTTCGGAACGCCCGTTGTGTTTTCGATTTTCTTTTTCCTGGCCGTCCGGACGGCGCACCGGTTTGCCGGGCCAATCAACCGAATCGAACGGGAGTTGTCCGAGATGACGGAAAATGGAAATTTTTCAAATCCGATCCGGATTCGCGATACCGACGCCCTTTATTCTCTCGTGCAAAAAATCAACGATGCCCTCAAAACCGCAAGTAAACGGTAATTCCCAAAGAAACGCAGAAGCAATGCGCGCGCATTTTCCCGGGCTTCCTTTCTTTTGATTCCTTTCATTCTTCTGTCACTTTAGCGAACAAATTTGAGACAACGCAAGGGGTCATGCCCCAAAGCACTCAGGGGGCCTGACCCCGTTTTTAAGAAAACACAATCCACATCAAATTTTGCGTATACCCGCTCACATTTCTTCTCGAAAAAGTTCCGGCTCCTGTGCTATAGTGTCCCCTTTACGAAAGGAAACTTGAGATGGCAAAACGCAGTTTTGGGTTGGTAACTTCATTCACGCCGGAAATTTTCAAATGCGAATATTTTACCCGCATCATCGCCGGCATCATTGACGCCCTGCGAAACAGTAATTTTGATTTGCGGTTCATCATGGTCACGGAAGATGACTCGCGTCCGCCGGAAGCCGTTTTGGCGGATCACTCGATCGAAGGATTGATGTTTCTGACGTGGACGATTCATCCGGCCATTCTGGAACAAAGCGCGCACGATCAGCGGCACATCCCGATTGTTCTGCTTAATGATTTTTCCCCGGAAATCAAAACCAACATCGTTCATTGCGACAATGAAACGGGCGCCCGGAAAGCCATGCAATACCTGATCAGCCGCGGCTACCGGAAAATCGGCATGCTGCAAGGCCCTGATGTCGATTCCCGCGACGCCCAAGGCAGATACAAGGTTTACCGCACGATGCTGGAGGCGGCGGGCCTTGAATTCAATCCGAATTATTTCCGGAAATGCGATTACTTTTTTGAGGAGGACGGATACCTGAAAATGCTGGATATCATCCATCATTCTCCGGCGCTGCCGCGCGCGATGTTTTGTTTCAACGACGATTTGGCGATCGGGGCACTGCGTGCCTTGCGGGAAGAAAAAATCAGCTGTCCGGAACAGATCGCCATCATGGGTTACGACGGTCTTGACCGCGGGAAATATGTCCTTCCCCCGCTGACCAGCGTCCGGCAGCCGCTTGAAGCGATGGGACGGGAAATGGTCAAAATCCTCCTGGGAATCGTCGAAAGCAAGGCACAAACGCCGGTCCAAAAAGAATTTCGGCCGGAAATTGTGGTTCGGGGGTCGGCCGGATAATGATGTGACGCGGCGGGAAGTGAACCCCGTACCACGCCTTCACAGGCGTGGCCTTGGGGGAAAACCCTTCGGGAAAATCGTGCCCATCCATCCCCGTCTTCACAGCCGGGGCTTTGCGTGTTACGGGGTAAACGCTTCCGGCTTTTTTATTCATTAACAATGTTTTCAACATCAAACGGAATGTTATGCTATTAAATGAACACCATCAGATCGACAACGAACAATTAAGAAAAAAAACGGCGGAGATCGCACGCAAACACAAGGCGTCCTGGATTGAATTCGGCCGGTATCTTCATCCGATTTATCAAAACAAGCTGTATAAGGCCTGGGGGTTTTTGACGTTTGAGGGCTACTGCAAATCCGAGCTGGGAATTAAGGAAGCCACCGCGGGGAAACTTTTGAAATCCTACCGCTTCCTTGAAAATGAAGAGCCGCAGCTCGTTAAAGAACCCTTCGCCGAAGACCGGCAGGTGAAAGCGATTCCGAATTACGAGGCGGTCAATATTCTGCGGCTGGCCAAGCAGAATCAAAACATCACGGCACAGGATTTCGCGAAACTCCGAAGCGCCGTTTTAGAAAACAATCAAGAACCGAAGGAACTGCGTTCCAAGGTAAAGGCAATCCTGGCCGAGCGGACGGAAGAAGAAAAAGATCCGGCGGACGTCCGGCGCCTGAGGCGAAACGCCTCCATCAAGCGGGTGGTCACATTTTTAACGAACATGAAAAAAGAGCTGGAAAGCGACAATCTGCTTCCGCCTTACCTGCTGAAACAAATCTCGGAACTCGCCGCAAAACTTGAAGACCAACTCGCCTGAGCCGATTGGGGTCGGGCTCGGCGGTGCAGGGGTGGCGGGCAATGCTTCAAAAATAGAGGGTCAGGCGCCAAGGCACCCAATGGGCATGACCCCTTCTTATGTCGATCCCGACAACAGTTCCCCGTGTTGCTTCAAATTGTGCGGGCGCCCGGATCCGTGAGGAAAGTGGTTAAAAAATCAACAATTGGGACTGCCGGGATAAAAAATTGTCCCGTTTGTATCCGCGCAAAGTTCCGCTTTTTTCGCGGTATACATGCTTTCGGTCTGATAACATTCGTGAATATCGCCGCACAAGCGATCCTGCTTTGGATTTGTAAATTTAATTCCCATGTATACAAATGCACTATCAGGGCCTATTTGATCGCTAAACTCTTCTCTATGAGCATCAGAGGTAGGATCAGGAGCTTCCTTGGTCAAAGAGATCGCCAGATTCTCAGCGGCAAGTTTCTGCTGAAATGAAGGGCTTCCGAGAATCGCTTCGAAAGCCGGATAATCTACAACAGGAAGCCACTCGTATCCCCAAGGAGCATTCTCCCAGATATTTGGCATCAAATAGCCGCCTCCGCTATTTACCCAATCATCAATAGCTCTTATGTCAAAAAAATAAGCGGACTGCACAATCCAATTCAAGAGGCGGTCTTCAGGAGATATATTTTTATTGTGATTATCACACCCAGGAAGAATACACTCCCATTCCCCGAACTGAGGATGCACTCCAAACTCAGTATATTCAAACGCATTTTCCCAGGGTTTTTCAATTGAATAAGGCAATTCCGCCACGACACCGGGAGCAAAAAAAGCGGACATCTGAGAATCCATGTGAACGCAAAACCGTTTATTGCCCGCCCAGCGGCCGCAGGCATCCAGTTTCGGAGCGGAACAAAACCGGTATCCTTTCCCGTTCGCGGTTGTTTTATAGTCATCTGTCGTGTAGCACATATCGTCTATCGCCGACAAACTCGCGGTCACCGCCAGCTCATCCGGATCAATCGTCCCCGTCAGCGGCCAATCCGCTTCGGCGGGAAACTCGCCCTTGTTAGTCATAATATCATTCATCTTCTGTCCGATGATACGCATGTGCTGGCGAACCATCTCCATATTCGCGGCCATGCGAGAGCTCATGAACTGCGGAATCGCGATGCTTGCGATGACACCAATGATCACAACCGTCGTCATGATTTCAACGAGAGTAAAACCTTTTCTGTTTCTTTTATTCTCCGCGTTTCCGTTGTTCATCTTCTTTTCCTCTCCTCTTGACCTTAGACCCTTTCCTCTAATAGAATCCTACCTGTTAAAACCATCGTTTTCAAATATCCGGTCGGAAATTCAATGCTTAAATATCAACGGCATAACGAGTTGCGACAAGTTAATAAATCCAAAAGGAAGTATTTCCGGAGCGCGTGATGACATTCAAATTCTCACACCGAACAAACTGGCATAGAACGCCAAACACGATTTCAAACGCGGTGGATTCCCTGAAGCGGCAACATGTACCCTTGATTGATCTGACCGAATCCAATCCGACCCGGTGCGGATTCCGTTATCTGAACGGTCAAATCCTGAAATCTTTCCGGGAAAAGAAAAATCTGGCGTACCATCCCGATGCGCGGGGGCTTTTAAAAACAAGAGCGGCTGTTGCACAAACTTATACAAGGGGTCAGAGCATCCCTACCGCTCTGACCCCAAAATTTATTAACCCAAATCAAATTATTCTCACCGCGAGCACGAGCGAGGCCTATTCATTTTTATTCCGGCTTCTCGCAAATCCCGGCGATGAGATTGTTTGTCCGCGCCCGAGCTATCCCCTGTTTCATTTCCTCGCCCGGCTCAATGACGTCCGGCTCCGGCATTACTCGCTGGTTGATAACGGCGGCTGGGAAATTGACATGGAAAGTTTAAAACACGCCTGCGGCCCCGGAACAAAAGCCATCCTTCTTGTCAATCCCAATAACCCGACAGGGTCGTATGTCAAACCGCGGGAATTGGCGGAGATTCTCAAATTTGCAAAAACGCGTAAAATCGCTCTCATTTCCGACGAGGTTTTTTCGGATTTCTACTTTCACGGTGAAAAAAAATCCGTAACCTCGCTCGCCTCGGCAAAACCTTATCTCGGCTTTACCTTAAACGGCATCTCGAAATCGATCGGCCTGCCGCAAATGAAGTTGGCGTGGATCATCGCAAGCGGCGAAAAACAGGTTTTAAATTCCGCGCTTGAGCGCCTTGAAATCATCGCCGACACCTATTTATCGGTCAATACCCCCGCGCAAAACGCGCTTCCGGCTTGGTTCAAATCGAAAAACAAAATTCAATCTGAAATCAAAACCCGCCTGAATGAAAACCGGAATTTTCTTCAAAAAGCCCTTCAAGATCACGCCTGCTCCCTGCTCAAAAGCGAGGGCGGATGGTATGCGGTGTTACGCCTGCCGGAAATCAAAACGGAGGAGGAATGGTGTTTGGCGTTTCTGAAACGCGATCATGTGTTCGTTCATCCCGGATATTTCTTTGATTTCGAACGGGAAGCGTATATCGTTGTCAGCCTGTTGACGCCTGAAAAAATTTTCCGGAAAGGAATTGGAAAAATACTCAGGCGAATTAAACAATATTCGTAAGATTAGAAAACAGATAACAGAAGACAGACAACAGAAAACGGCAAAAAGACCTGTATCATATTCTTCTGCCTTCTGAATTCTGTCTTCCGTTTTCATTCTCCAATAATCTTCAACAGCACGCGCTTCGGTCGCCGGCCGTCAAACTCACCGTAAAAAATCTGCTCCCACGGGCCGAAATCAAGCTTTCCTTCCGTGATCGCGACGACGGCCTCCCGCCCGAAAAGCTGGCGCTTGATGTGCGAATCCCCGTTGTCTTCGCCTGTCCGGTTGTGGCGGTATTTTGATTTTTCGTGCGGCGCGAGTTTTTCAAGAAATTCGCGGAAATCCTCATGAAGGCCCCGCTCGTCATCATTGATAAAAACCGACGCGGTAATATGCATGGCGTTGACAAGCACCAGCCCCTCGCGCACTCCGGAAGCGCGGACGGCGCGTTCCACCTGCGGCGTGATGTTAATAAATTCTTCGCGCTGTTGAGTATTAAAACTTAGACATTCCCGGTAAGATTTCATTTTCAAGCCCTCCGTATTTGAACCGCTGATTTTGCCGATAATTACATTAACAGATTATTTGGGCCGGCGCAATCACATGGAAAGCAATGGAGAAAACGGTTTTAATATGGGGTCTGACCCCTTGGCGCGCCGGATTTCCGAATCCAAAAAACTTTTTTGCGGAATATTAGGAAGTCGATTTATTTTGCGGACCACCTTGCGTTTTTTATATTCAGGAGCTACGCTTAAACTGAACGGACAAAAAACCATCACAAAGCCGAATATGAAAAAAATTCTGAGGCGAAATAGCAGAGCGAACCACGGGTTCACGCTGGTGGAAGCGCTGGCCGCGATTGCCGTTTTCGGAATCGCTGTGCTTGCGATGCAAGCGGTCATTGGCCATTCATTGGCCCTGGGAACCCTGGCAGACAAGCGGATGGCCGGTGTTAACACGATCCGCCAGACCATGGAACAAATCCGGGAATATGTCGATGCCAACGGTTTATGCGGCGCGGAACAACAAAGCTGGTCTGAGGGCGATACGACAGTGGCATTTTCCGGAAATTGCGCGAATAAAATCATGACGGTGAGCGTCACATCCTCCTGGGAAGAAAAAGGCAGGACATTTCAGGATACGGCTGTAACCAAAATGACAGAAA
>CAZFUU010000015.1:11573-14887 GCA_964522565.1 uncultured bacterium
TGAGCTTCAACGCAATCGCCTGAAATATGCCAGCGGAAAAGGCGTATCCCTGATTGAAACGCTGATTGTCATCTCGCTTTTGGCTGTTTTTTCAATTTTCCTCGTTTCGCTGATTCAAACCGCGCGCAATGCCCAGCAGATCCTGAACGCCTCTGTCGTCGTCCGTCAAAATGCCAAACAAGCGATGGAACACATGACCAAACAACTGCGCGAAGCACGCCGCAGGTCAATCGGAATCGATCCTTACGCGGCAATGACAACTTTGGTGTTCTGGGTACCCGCGGACACGGCGGATGAGTGGGAGGAAGTCAGTTATCAATTTGATTCCGGTGCAGGGCAAATTTTGCAGACAAAAGACGGAGACACAGAAATCATCGCGCGAAACATCGATAATCTTGTCATTGAGGATTTGTCTGATGGACCGGTTAAGCTGACCATCACAAGTAGCGCCACAACCGACCACGGAAGAGCCATGTCATCCACATTAACATCCCGGGTCATGATGAGAAATCCGGAGGCCGCATGAAAATTTTTTCGCGCAATAATGAAAAGGGGATTTTACTTATCTGGGTATATCTCTTGATTGCCGTTATTTTTGTTCTCTCGGGAGGGCTTTACACCCTCGCGCGGCAGGAATTCCGAAATGTGTCCATTCTTGCCAGTGAAAATCAGGCGTTTTATGCCGCCGAAGCGGGCATTGATGATGTGTTAAGCCAATTAAAATCCGGCGTTTCACCCGAAGAACTTGCCGATCCAATAACAGATTCCGCTGGAGTCGCCCAGTATCAAGCATCATATAATATACCCGACAAAACAATCACCTCAACCGGCACCGCGGGCGGAATATCAAAAACACTTCGAATGCAAATCGACAAAGGCATTCCGCCGGGAATGCGCCCCGCCGCCGTCTCTTCCAATTCTGATGTAACATTCAGCGGTAATATTACAATAGACGGGCGAGAACATAATTTAGACGGGTCTGTTAAAGGCGATGGGACATACGGGATTTCAAGCGGAGGCAATGTTATCATCAGCGGAAACGTGATGGTGGGGGGGCCTCTGGCTGAAAATGCCCCGGTTAAAAAAGAGTTTCCGTCGGGAGCATACCAAGCGGGTGTAAATGAAAAAATTTATAAGAACCCTGAACAAGTTCTCGGCCTGCCGCCCGGTTCGCTCTATGACTACCGGAGCACTTTGCCGCCCGAAACTCTGCCAAACGGGCTGGTTTATCTAACCCAAAACTGGACAGGCGCCAATTTGGGGACTCCTGAGAATCCCGGCTCTGGCATTTTAATCGTTCACAATCATGACCGGACAGCCAAATTGGAAAATGCGACCGGCGTCTTCAAAGGGCTGATTATCGCGGATAATATCGTCCAAATCGAAGGAAACGCTGAAATTATCGGCGGGGTCGTGGTTCAAAATTCATCTCCTAATGTCGTCGGCGAGGGAAACGCGCACATCAAATACAGTTCGGACGTATTAAAAAACCTGCCGATCCCCGGAGGTGCAGTAAATTATATTGTCACCTCATGGGAAGACACGCAAAACACATAAGGCACGGAACATGCGACGAAACATTGTCAGGTTTTTTTTAATTACCTGCCTTGCCGCAATTCCGCAATTTTCCGCAGATGCCGGCCTTGACGAGGACGTTCTAACTGTAATACACGGGAATATCTCCCTCAACAGCCGTCTCGGCGCCACTGACCGCTTGATTGAAGCCCGCTCACGCGAACTGATGCCGGTTTTCATTGACTTGATTCAATCAACGGAAAAAACACCGGTTCTGCTGTTGTCCCGGCTAAGCCAAGCGGTCTCTTCCCTGCCGCCCGACGCAAACGACCTCGATTTGCTCCGGCTTTTGAAAAGCCCGGGTGTTTCACTTGAAAAACGGAAATTCGTGCTTTGGACTATTTGCAAAAAATCACCCCAAACAGGCATCCACGTCACGGAAGAACTGATCTTTGACCGGAAACAAAATGCGTATTTGCGCGCCTATGCCGTGGGGCAGTACCGCGCGCTTGCCTCCGTTGATTCCTTTAAGCTCCTCGTTCCCCTTCTTTCGCAACCGAGAGAACGCGTGATGGTTCGCCTGGCAATCCTTTACGCCCTGCAAGATAACGATTTTTTCACGACAAACCCAAATCTCTTGTTCGAAATCTTTCAGGAACCGGGTGAAGACCCGCAAATGAGAAAGGCCGCCATGCGCGCCGCCTCAAAAATATTTCCCGAACACCGCTGGCAGGAAGAATGCCTGCGCATGATCGAAAACCGGCGAAATACGATTGAGATGCGGGCGCTCGCGATTGATTATTTGAAGGTTTTCTCGAAAAACCCGCTGCTTGTGAACAAATTAAGGGCGATTCTTAAAAAAGAAAACCACCCGGAACTCGTTATTAAATTGCAGGATTTGACAGGCGAACAAGACAACAGACGCGTTAAAACAGAACCGCCGGCTCAAAGAAGCCCGGGCCAAAACCGGCGCGCGCCGTCCGACCTTGGAATTACCAGATTATCCCTGTAGTTTTTCAAGCGGCTGAAGAAGCCGGAAAAAGATAGCACCTGCCCTTGCATCCCGGAAACAAGGCAAGTATTCTTAAATTAGAAGCGCGAGTAGAGAAACTTAGCGGCGGGAGGAAAAGTGACATGAACCAAAAAGGAGCGGGGTTAATCGAAATATTAATCGCAGTCGTGATTGGCGTCGTTGTGTTCTCCGGGACCACCGCGGCTCTTTATCAATTGTTTGCCTTAAATGAAGGCACCAAAAATCAGACGCAGATTTACCAGGATATGTCCGCGGTCATGGAACGCATCGACAGCACCTCGATGAATCTTTTAAACACCCGGTACCCGAACGGGCAGTCAATCTCCAGCGGTGAAGTTGGATTGATTACATCCGGACAGGGCTATCAGGTTTCGGGCGAGTCGATTACGGTGTCTTATCCGAGCGGGACAAATACCAATCCCCGAGAGATCGTCGTCACCGCAAACTGGAATGACCGCGGACGCCCGAAAAGCATGTCCATCCGGACATTCAAGAGAGGATAACCTATGAATACTCGAGGCATGACATTGGCCGAACTGATGGTAGCAACAGCCATCGGATCGGGTGTTTTCGCCCTGCTTCTTGTGATTTATCTCCAAAGTATGCGGTCATCCGGCGCGCTGAATACAGAAGCAAATATCCAGCAAAATATTCGAAAAGCCGTTTACAATCTTGCCTCAGAGCTCAAACGCGGACGAGACGCGCAAGCGATAGGGGGCGGAGACCAGCTTCAAATCTGGCTTCCCCTGTTCTCTGCGACTGGTAC
>CAZFUU010000016.1:0-12270 GCA_964522565.1 uncultured bacterium
GTTGGGGACTGGTCCTGAAAACCCCGCCCGCGGCGGCTATACTATAGGCGTCGCGGGTCGAAAAGACAGCGTACGGGGGCTCTACGTGTTCTTAGGCCGATATTCCAGACGGATTTCCAGTTTCTTTCGGTCAGAATGTCATAAGGCGGCGTCGGAATCCGATGGCGTAGAAATATATCCTTTGCCTTCACCTTGTCAAAAGCCGAAGCGCTCGGTTTCGGGCGGGATCCGACATAAGGAATCCGCATCCGCTCAAGGATTTTCTGAATGCTTCCGTCTTCGCCGCCTTGCCCATGCAGAGCCGGAAAAAAAACGTCGATGCGCCTCTTTTGATGCGGATTTCTAAAAAAACCGTTCGTGGGATCGATTTTACTGACAGAAACACCTTGTTTTCGCAAGGCGCGGTAAATGGCATTACCCGATCGTAACGAAATCGCGCGTTCCTTCGATTTGCCGCCTAATAAAACACCAACCAACCCTATATTTTTCGTTAAACACTTCATTTGTGTTTCAAAACCCTCGCGAATTTGTGTTTCACTTAACGCTACGAAGATACGGGATTAACGGATTGTGACGCTTGAACAAACTCTTCCGCCACTTCCGAAATATCACCGGCACCCAAAAAAGCAACCACTTCCCTGTCCGTTCGGTTCCGGATCAGATATTCGACGAGATCACTCTTGGCGATCATTTGAACATCCGGATGCCCGATTGACTTGACCGCCTGATAAATCAGATTATTTTCCACATGATTCGGATTATTCTCACCCGCGCCATAAATATCGGTAATCAGCACCCGATCGGCGTATCGAAAGGCGGTCGAAAATTCCTTTGCCAAGCTCATCGTCCGGGAATAGCGGTGGGGTTGAAAAACCGCGGTGGTAAACATTCCGAGCTCCCTGATGGCTTCAAGACTGGCGCGCACTTCGGTAGGATGATGCGCGTAATCATCAATCACGACCAGGTCATTGCGTTTGAGTTTGATCTCCAATCGGCGGCTGGCGCCCAAAAAACCCGCCAAATTCGGCATTATTTTTTCATCTTCAATCCCGAATTTCTTTGCCAGAGCGATCACTCCCAGAGAATTCAAAATATTGTGACGGCCAGGGATGTTCAGATTGACTTCTCCAACGGCTTTTCCGTTCTCCAGCAGAGTGTAGACGGAAGAAAACCCGTTTAAAATCAAATCTTTCGCCGAATAAACGGCGGAGGGATTAAAACCGTAACTCACCGCGCTTATCCCTTCCCCCGCTTGGCCGATAATTTCCGACAAGTACGGATCATCACTGCAATAGACGATTGTTCCGGTTTTTTTGACTTGATAAACAAACTCCCTGAATGATTGTTTGAGATCGGCAATATCCTTGTAAATGTCGAGGTGTTCGGCTTCAAGATTCGTCAAAAGCGCGAAATCGGGTTCATAAAAAAGCTGGCTGCGGTCGCTTTCATCCACTTCAGCAATCAACAAATGCGAATCCCCCAAAAGGACGTTTGAATTAAAATTCCTGATGTCCCCGCCCACCAGGCATGTCGGACGATATCCCGCCGTTCGGAATAAAAAACTGGCGAAGGCGGCACAGGTCGTTTTTCCGTGCGTCCCTGTCACCGCGATGGAAATGGCGTGATTCATCAGAAAAGACAGTACTTCAGCGCGATGGAATACCGGAATACCCAATTCCTGCGCGCGTATCAGCTCAGGATTCTCCCGGGAAATCGCCGATGAGCGGACAATGAAATCCGCACGTTCCACATGATCAGCAAGATGACCGATTCTGATTCGAATGCCCGCGTCCGTCAACCGCTGCGTCATTTTTGTTTTTTTTTCGTCCGATCCGGAAACGTCGAGACCTCTGGCTTTTAGCGCCTGCGCCAGCGCGCTCATTCCCATGCCGCCGATCCCGACAAAAAAAACGCGTCGGCCGGTTACCAAAAAATCTCTCAGGTCTTTTGACATATCAATTTCCATCCTTCTTGTATCATCATCTCGGCAGCATCCTCCCGGTGCAACCCTCTGATCCGATGCCCCATTTCGCTTAGTAAAGACGGCTCATTCAACAAATCACGCACCATGTGATACAGCCGTTCCGGCGTCAAGCCCGGTTCCTCTGCCATCAATGCCATACGCCTGTCGACCAAATATTTCGCGTTGATACGCTGATGGGCTCCGGCATGCGGATACGGAATCAAGATAGCCGCTTTGCCCGTGGCCGCGAGTTCGAAAATCGTTCCGGCGCCCGCGCGCGCGATCACCATGTCCGCGCGTTCAAAATAATCGCAGATTTGCTTGGTAAAATCAAATACTTCCGCGCGAATTTTGGCGTTTGCATATGCGCGGCAAACGTCGCTCTGACTTTCCTTGCCGACGATATGAGTAACGGCAAAATGCTCTTTTTCTGAAAGCGAAAAATAACCCATCGCTTCCGAAACAATTCTGTTGAGCGCCGCAGCGCCCTGGGATCCGCCAAAAATCAAAATCCGGACTTCTTTGCGCGGCCGCAGTTCCCGCTTTTTTTGAGAAAGGGCCAGAAAACCGGCTCTCAGGGGATAGCCCGATATGAAAACTTTACTTTTTGAACCAATCCCAGACGTCTCCGGAAAACTTATCGCAATTCTATTGGCAAACGCGGCTAAAAATTGATTCGCACGCCCTGCCGACGCGTTTTGTTCATGTATCAAGACGGGGATTCTCCTGAAGACAGCCGCAGCGATTCCCAAAACAGAGCCGTAACTGCCGAAGCCCAAAACCAGGCGCGGCTGAATGCGGATCACCAATGACATTGTCCGGCGGAACGCGAGAAACAGCGCGCGCAAAAATCCAACAAAACGAAAAAGGGATACGCCCGCAATGCCGGACCAGGGCACTTCGTGAAGTTCAAAGCCCCTCTGCGCCAACTCTTCACGCGCAAACACATGAACTTTATTCATTAAAAAATGTACCGACGCCTGCGGATATTTCCCGTGAAAAGCATCGGCAACCGAAAGCGCGGGATAAAAATGCCCGCCGGTCGGGCCGGTACAAACCAAAATAGAAAAAGAGTCGCGGGGGCTCATCGGTACCCGCCCGTCGAAGAACTTCGGTCAATCGCCACAAGCATTCCCACGGCTGCCATGTGAAAAATAAGCGCGCTTCCGCCGTAACTGATAAACGGAAGGGGCAATCCTTTTGTCGGAATCAGCCCCAGAACCACCAGAAAATTAATCAGCGCCTGAAGTGTAACGAGTAAAATCAAAGCATGCGCCAAAAGCCGGTGAAACAAATTCCGGCACTTATTCGCGATCCGGTTGCCGATCAGAAAAAATACCAGAAAAAGCGCGACCAGCGTTATGCCTCCGACAAGTCCGATTTCTTCCCCGATAATGGAAAAAATGAAATCCGTATGGCTCTGCGGCAAATAAAATAATTTTTGCGTGCCCTGCCCCAGCCCGACTCCCTTGATCCCGCCGAGGCCAAACGCCAGAAATGACTGTATGATCTGAAATCCGGACCCTTGCGGGTCGCTCCAGGGATCAAGATAACCGGTTACCCGTCGCAATCGATATGGCGCTTTGATAATCAAAAAAGCGAACAACATGCCGGCCAGGAGAATAGCCACGGCGATATAACGAAATTTGATGCCGGATAAAAAAAACAAAAATCCGCACAACAGAAAAAGGAAAATACACGATCCGAGGTCCGGCTGGAGAATAACCAGGCCGACCGTCAACAGGAGAACCATGGTCGGCGCGGCAAAAACGGACAATCCTCCTTCTGAAATCGGTTTTTTCTTTCGGGATAAAAAATCCGCCAGATACACACACATTGCCAATTTAGTAAATTCAACCGGCTGGAACGTAAAAAGCGGCAATCGAATCCAGCGTCTGGCGCCTCCGGCGGAATGCCCGATGACAGGCAGAAAAACCGTTATGAGCATCACCAGCGAAACCCCCATAATCAAACGCGAGTGACGCCTCAAGAATTCCGGGTCGAGCGAAGCCAATACCAAAAAAAGGAAAGACCCGATAATCACGTATAACAACTGGCGTCTTAAGAAATAGGTCGGGCTTTTAAACAATTGGTCGGCAAATACAGCGCTGGCGCTGTAGGTCATCACAACCCCGACGGCGACCAGAATATACATGATGGCGACCAATAACTGGGATTCTCTCGGCATTATTCAGACCCGTTTGTTCGATTCGTGGATCGTTTGAGGCAAA
Organism: uncultured bacterium; assembly: GCA_964522565.1. Classification (GTDB taxonomy): domain Bacteria; phylum Omnitrophota; class Omnitrophia; order Omnitrophales; family Danuiimicrobiaceae; genus CAZFUU01. The sequence continues at coordinate 4,195 of CAZFUU010000016.1, forward strand.
AACCGCATTATACTCCCGGGGAAGCGACAAAATCATCCGAGGCCGGACGGCTGGCCTCTTCCTGTCTCCACGACATTACAATTTGCTTGAATTGCTGTCCCCTGTCTTCGTAATTTTTAAACATGTCAAAGCTCGCGCATGCCGGCGAAAACAAGACCGTTTGCCCGTGCCTGCTGGCGCCGCGTGAAACTTTCAGCGCCTCCTCCAGCGAGCCCGCCGCATACACGGGAATCATATCCTGAAAAGCATCATGAAGCAATGACTGCGCCTCCCCGATTGCGATTAAAAATTTCACCTTCTGTCGCGCCAGGTTCCTCAGCTCCCGAAAATCCCCGCCCTTGAACTTGCCTCCCGCAATCAGCACGATTTCAGTGTCAACATGACTCAGCGCCCAGCGAAGAGAGGCGATCGTTGTCGATTTGGAATCGTTAACGTAACGGACCCCGTGGTAGGTCATCACGTGCTCCAGGCGATGCTCGATCCCGGAGAAATTTTTCAACACCGACTGGCTGATTCCCGCCGGGACCCCGAGCAAGTGCGCCACCTGCTCAACAACGGCATAGTTCGGATTTGAGCCCTGCATCCCGTCAAAAAAAATGACCTGCGACTTCAATTCTTTCGAACGCTTGACATATTCAACGTCGGATAAATTGATGAGCGAAAAATCACGTTCGGTCTGGTTCGAGAATAATTTCCATTTGGCGTCCCGGTAGGCGGAAAAGTCACCATGCCAGTCGTAATGATTCGCGCTCAGATTGAGCACAACGCCTATATGCGGCCTGAATCGATGAATGTGCGCCAGCTGAAAAGAACTTACTTCCAGCGCGACGATCGTTTGTCCGTCGATATAACCCAGTTCACCGATGAATGTATTGCCGATATTCCCGCAGCTCACGGCCTTCAGCCCGCCCGCTTCGAGCACGCGCTGGATAAGTGTCGTCACGGTCGTTTTTCCGTTCGTTCCGGTCACGGCGACGATCTTGCCGGGACAATACCGGTACGCAAGTTCGATTTCGCTCCAGACCGGTATTTGCGTTTGGTGAATTTTTTCACAAATGGGCGCATAAGGCGGAATCCCCGGGCTGATGATGATAAGATCGGAATTCAAAATTTTATCTTCCGAATGCCCGCCAAACTCAAACCCAATCTTGTTTGCGCTTAATTTACCTGCCGCATCAGCGAACTGATTTTCGTCTTTAAGCTCGCTGACAAAAACCACGGCGCCTTCCCGTTGAAGAAAAAGCGCGCTTTCAACGCCCGACTTTGCCGCTCCCAGCACGCATATTTTTTTACCCGCCAAATCCATCCCTACCTCATTTTCAATGTTGCGATCCCGATCAACGCCAGGATAAACGCGACGATCCAGAGACGAATGGTTACTTTCGATTCCGGCCATCCCTTCAACTGCAGATGATGGTGAAACGGAGACATTAAAAACACGCGTCTCTTGAATAATTTAAAAGACGTCACTTGCAAAATAACGGACAATGCTTCCCACACAAAAACGCCGCCCACGATCAAGAGGGTCATTTCCTGATGAATCAGGATCGCGACAATGCCCAGCGCTCCTCCGAGCGAAAGCGAACCGGTGTCTCCCATCATGACGGATGCGGGATAAGAATTATACCAAAGGAAGCCGACGGATGCGCCGACGAGCGTCGAACAAAATACCGTCAGCTCCGCCGCGCTTGGAACGTATGGAAGCCCGAGGTATTGCGCAAAATTCGAACGCCAGATGATGTAGGTAATCACCCTAAACGCTCCGGCGGCAAAAGCCATGCATCCAATTGCCAATCCGTCCAGGCCGTCCGTCAAATTCAGCGCATTGGACGCGCCCACAAGGACGATGACAATAAAGGGTATATAAAAAAAGCCCAAAGGAATAAGCAGTTCCTTAAAGAAAGGGATGGCAAGCACGCTCGGGAAAAGAGGGTTGCAATGAAAATAAATACCAATACCGAATCCCAAAATCAACTGACCTGCCAGTTTCACACGTGCCGGAAGCCCGCGGCTGCTTTTTGATTTCAATTTCAGCCAATCGTCCGCAAATCCGACCAGGCCGAACCACAGCACGACCAGCATTGCCAGCAAAAGCGAAAAATTCGTTAAATCGCCCCAAAGCAGGTTCGAAACCAAAATGCTGACGACAAGCAGAACCCCTCCCATGGTCGGAACATTTTTCTTGTCCGAGAAAAACGAGTGGATTTTTTCCGCGTGTTCTCTCCGTGTGTCATTGACAGCATTCACCCCGGACAGCCACCTCGTCACCGCGGGAAATAAAAAAGCGCAAATCAAAAAAGTGGTAATGCTCGCGCCGACGGAGCGGAACGTGATATATCGAAAAAGATTAAAGACAATCGATATGTCTTTCAGCGGATATAAAAAATGCAGAAACACAACTCCTCCTCAACACGCAATAACTTCAAGACGCAGCCGATGATTTTTCAAGACATGCCTGTTTGAGCATCTCCGGCAATTCCTCAAGTTTCATCCCGTGCGATCCTTTGATAAACAGCGCGTCGCCCGGTTTTAACAGTTGACATAAATATTGCCCTGCTTCGTGACGGTCGGAAAAATGAACGCCCCTTCCGTTTTGCGCCTGCCGGCTGTAAGAATCGACCGCATGCCCGCTTAACTGCCCGACACCGATAAGAGCGTCCACTTGTGCCTGCGCCAATTGAAGCCCGATTTCTGCGTGAAATCGTTGCGCTTCATCACCGAGCTCCAGCATATCTCCCAAAACAACGAATTTTCGCCGTGTCTGCGTCATTTCAAGAAAAGCCGACAAGCCCTGCTCAAAGGCGTAAGGATTCGAATTATGGGCGTCGTTGACCACAAGTAAATCCATGTCCGGCCAATGCGAAACGTAAAAACGGCCGTGAATCGACGGGAGTGCTGCCCACGCATCGCTTAAGGCGTTTAAATCCATGTTGAAAAAACCTGCCGTCGCGATTGCCGCAAGCGCGTTCCAGGCATTAAAACGCCCGTGGCCTTTCAGGCGAAACCAGATTTTATCGTTCACGCAAAAACTAATGATCCCCTCCTGTGCTTTCAGTTCTGACATCCGAAAATCACAGCCATCCGTCGTTCCGAAAGTCACCAGCGACAAGCGCATACTCTTGACTCTGTCCATCAAAACGGGATCGTCCCCAGTCGTAATCAGCGTTCCCCCCCTGGACTCCAAATAATCGGCAAGTTCCAGTTTCCCTCGGTATACTCCCTGCAAAGACCCGAACCCTTCCAAATGAACCGGTTTAACGCAGGTTAAAACGCCGACGGTCGGCTGAGCAATCTCACAAAGCGTTCGAATCTCCCCGAGATGGTTCGCTCCCATTTCGGCCACGAAACACTGATCCTGCTCCGTTAACTTAAAAATATTCAAAGGCACGCCGATATGATTGTTCCAGTTGCCCAATCCGATACGCGTATGAAATACCTGTGACATTGCGATTCCGATGCATTCTTTCGTGGTGGTCTTCCCGACGCTTCCGGTAACGGCAATCACGGGGATACAAAATTCTTTGCGGTAAAAAGCCGCCAGTTTCTGGAGGGCTTTGAGCGTGTCATCGACAAGAATCACGGGAGATTTCTTCCCCTCTATTTCACGATCGACAAGCGCGCAAACCGCGCCTTTCGAGAACGCGACGGGCAAATAGTGATGACCGTCGTAGTGATCGCCCCGCAGTGCGACAAAAAGCTGCCCGGCTTCGATTTTCCGTGAATCCGTCGAAATACCGGTAACCTTGCCGTCCGTTTGAGGCGGAAAGAGTTTACCCTGGCAAATCTGAGCTATTTGAGACAATGTGAACATATAATATTCCCACTATTATTGTCGTCATTTTCTGATTATTTTATCGTTTTATTTTGAACTTTTTTTAAATCAGCCGTGAGGCGCTTTCGGGCGCATTTGCGAATTTAAAAATTCCAGAATCACTGTCTGATCCCGGAAGGATACTTTTTCATTTCCGATAATCTGATAATCCTCGTGCCCCTTCCCTAGCACCAGAACAAAATCGTTTTTGCGCGCGATCTGCAAAGCGGTTTGAATCGCCTGCCGGCGGTCCATGATGACTTCAACTTGCCTGCTCTGATCCGTCAAATTCATGCCCCTCCGGATATCGTCAACGATCCTGCAAGGATCTTCTGTCCTTGGATTATCCGAAGTCAGAATAACAACGTCTGAGAATTTTTCCGCCAGTGATCCCATTTGCGGACGTTTGGCTTTATCCCGATCTCCGCCACATCCAAACACGGTCAAAACACGCGCGGGCGCTTCTTTCCGGACGGCGGACAAAACATTCTGAAATGCATCGGGCGTGTGGGCGTAATCAACAAACACATCAAAATCCTGCCCCGCATCCACGCGTTCCATACGGCCCGGGACACCCGGAAAGTCCTTCAAATAAGCGATCGCATTCGCCAGCGGGAAACCAAGCTCCGCCACACAGGCAAGCACGGCCAGCACATTTGAAATGTTATAAGAAAAGGCAAGAGGCGTTTCGACCTGATAGGCGCCCTGCGGACAGGCCAGCGTAAAATCCGCTCCCCTGGCGCCGACAGAAAGATTCAGCGCCCTGTAATCGCTTTCTCCATGCAAGGCGTACATGATGACCTTGACGCCGGATATCTCTTTCGACAAACGCAGGCCGTACGGATCATCCGCGTTGATCACGGCGAATTGAGGCGGCGGCTCTCCGGTGAATAATTTCTTCTTCGCCTGATAATAGCCCTCAAAACCCTTGTGATAATCGAAGTGATCCTGGGTCAAATTAGAAAAAACGGCGCCCGAAAAAAAAATCCCTTCTGTCCTGAACTGATCCAGCGCGTGAGAAGACACTTCCATGACACCGTAGCGGACGCCCTGAGCCGTCATCCGGTAAAACAGGCCGTTTAATACCTCAGGCGGCGGAGTCGTGTGTGTTGCCGTTTGACGAACCCTTCCATCGTCATAAAAAACAGTGCCGATAAGCCCGCACTTGTCAAACCGATTCAGCAAATAATGGAGGAGAACGCTGATCGTGGTTTTTCCATTGGTGCCGGTCACACCAATCAAAGACAATCGCCGTGACGGCTGGCCATAGAAATTCGATACGATATTTCCGTAGGCCTTCCTCGCGTTTTGTACTTGAAAAAAAGGGATGTTGGCCAAAGTGGCGTCACACGGCTTCTTCTCGGAGACGATTCCCACCGCGCCGCGACGAACGGCTTCAGGTATAAACTCCGTTCCGTTTATCTTAAAACCGGGGATCGCGATAAATAGGTCGCCCTGCGTTACCGCGCGGGAATCGCTTTGGACGGATTTGACTTCGCCCGTTAATACGCCTTGACCGTTCCATTCATAAACGACCCCGTGCAAAATGTCATTGAGGGTTTTCATCTGCGAAAAATTTTTCCTTATTTTCTTCAGCTCGACGGCCGGGCGACAAGCTGAATTTGATCACTTTAGAATCGAGAAGAAAGGACTCAATTTCAACGTTGCCGAGCAAATCGACCAGCACATCCGCGGAAAAATGGTCGACATCAATATCTTCGTTTTTAAACACTTCTTTAAATTCCGCCATTTCAGGTGCCAGCCGCATCGTCACACCATGCCCGCTGACCTTTACCGGGACTTTCAGGGTCGCAAATCGCCAAGGCCGATAAGACATCACGATATTATCCGCCTTCAGCATGATCTTTTGTTTGTAATCAATCCTCGCCTTTGTGAAAACGATTTTTCCAGGGAACGGATAAATCGAGGGTTTATTTTCAATTTTAAAGTCCAGCAGGGACTCGATCGGCCGGATCAGGATGTTCGCCATCACGGTAGAGACAGCCAACGACCCCGCGAGGCCAACGGCAGCCCAGAGTAAAATCAGTCGAATCAGCTTGCGACTGGAATTCTGAGAAATGAAGGAAGAGGCAATCCCGCCCATTCGATGAACAGCACCCAGGTCATGATTAGTACAAATAAAATCGTCATCACTGCAATCAAACAATAAAAGACCGGCACACTTTCTTCCCCTATGGGGGCGATGGGGCGCACCCTTCCAAGGGTTTCCACAGGCGGTTGTATTTTGAAATTCGGCTTTCCGTATGGCGCGACGGGTTCCATAGTGGGCCCTTTTTTACTCCGGTAACATCAATAAATTACGATTTTTGGGTATTTTCCTATGTCCGGAAGATTTTTGCAACTGCTCAATTATATTCGACTGGTTCACGATTCTCAGAAAAGCATCGACTACCTTGGGATCGAACTGACTCCCCGAATTATTCTGAATTTCCTTGATAGCTTCGTTGATATCCCTGACCCTGCGGTAAGGGCGCCGTGACATCATGGCCATAAACGCATCGACCACGGCCATAATTCTTGCTCCGATCGGGATTTCATTTCCCTTCAACCGGTTAGGATATCCTTTTCCGTCAAACCGTTCATGATGATGCAGAATAATCGGAATCAAGGGTTTCAGAGAACTGATCTGCTCCAATATCGCGGCTCCGCGATACGGATGCTGCTTCACCTGCTCCTACTCTTGCTGAGTCAACTTGTCTTTTTTGTAGAAAATATGCTCCGAAACAGCCAACTGACCGGCATCAATCAAGTAGGTCGCGCGCTGTACATTCACCAGTTCCTGGCCGGAAAGCCCCATTTCCTGGCCAATCTGGTAGGCAATTTCTCCGAAAATCGGCAAATTGACGTAGCCCGCCCCGCCATAACTAAGAGCTAAAAGTTCGCTGATCGTTTTGATACTTCCCATCGTTATTTTTTCCGTCTGCTCGAATAACTGCGCGTTTTTAATCGCGCCGACCGCCTGTTCCGACAGCGTTTTCAGAATTTCAAGATCCGTTTTCGTAAAAGGCGTATTTCCTATTTTTTCCCCCAGCTTCACCACGCCAACGACATCGTCTTCAATGAAAGGAACCGCAATACAACGCCGCGTAAAATGGAAATTAGCCGTATCGGCGACGTGTCCCTCGAGACCGGTCCCCACCCGGATTCTTCTTTTCTTGGCCTGGGGATATCCATAGGAAAATTTCGGGATTAGATATGTGCGTGTCGAATCCATCAAATATACGGCGCATTTCTGAGCCTTCAGAACTTGAGCGCACAAGCGGCCTATTCTCGGAATCAAATCATCGATCCGGACCGAGGACGCCATGACCCTGTGGACCGAATGAATGGTGGAAAGCGCGAGTGCCCGCGGATGCACCGTCTCATAGAAATTTTGAAGCTCAAACGATTTATAAGCCAATTCCACATGGGTTAGCAAAAACTCACCGAGAACGCCGAAAAAAGGCCGAAGCTGCCTCTCCGTTTTCCTCAAATCGCAGAAAGCGAAAAAACCTTTCAACTGCCCCATGCGTTTCAAAGGGAAAATCACTCCCCATCCCCCATACGCGCACCGATACGTGTACGGAAGTTTCTCCACTGCTTCAGGATTATCTTTCAGTTGAAGCAAATATTTATCCAGAAAACGTGAACAATTCGGTTTCGCCAGCCTGGATTTGGCAAGCAGCGAAATGCCTCCCTTCAGATCGACCCGCATGATCTTGTGCGAATCATTGTCAATCAGCGACAGCCAACCAAGCGGCCGGCCGAACAGCCTGGCAAATTCGGCATAGCCCCGCTTCCAGGTCGCACTGTCCGCCCAACCGCGCTCAATAACAGTTTTGTCGACTTTATTTTTTGACATTGTCTTGAAATTTTAACTCATGATATACGGCTTTTAACGAATCAGATATTATTTTCGTGTTAGAGATTATCGGCATGAAATTCGTATCCCCTAACCACCTGGGAACAAGATGAATATGCATATGCCCCGGCAGCCCGGCGCCGGCAGCCCGGCCCAGATTAATGCCGAGGTTGATCCCGTGCGGCTTCAGTTTCTTCTCGATTTTTCGGATGACCTGATTGTTAAGAAGCATTAAATCACAAAGCTCGGCATCTTTCAGCAACGTGAGAGACCTGACGTGACGAATGGGCGCAACGAGTACGTGGCCATTGTTGTAAGGATAAATATTCAGGACGGCCAAGCTGTATTCGCTCCGGGCGATGACAAAACAGGATTCCCTTCGCCTCGAACTCCCGGCACGGCA
>CAZFUU010000016.1:12280-14250 GCA_964522565.1 uncultured bacterium
CTCGACGCCCTGCCTGATGTATTTCTGCCTCCAAGGGGCCCACAATTTCTTCATCACCAATGCGAAACGCCTCTCCCGGATCCCTTCATGCGAATTCATTATCACATGAAAATTTTAGGTTTCCCGTATAAATCGAGTAAAAAATTAAACTGTCGTAAATCAAAATACTTAATTTTCGCCTCTTGCGCAAGCAATTTTGCGTTGAGGTCGATTCCTCTTAATCCCACGATAATCCGTTTTTGGACCGGGCATCTCAGGCGCTTCAGGTCATCCTGGAACGTGACCACATCGTTTTCGCCTACTCTCTGGGCGACAATTTGACACATCCATCTTGTTTTCCCGCTGCGCGCCACGACCGGAAACACTCTCCCGTTGTTGGGCTTGGACAACACTTCGGAAAAATGAGGCAATATCAACCTTCTGCCTTCCCCAAAATCGACGGCGTCATTCCCGAACTCCCGGAACAGCTCGACGATTCTCGCCGGCATTTCTGAACGATCGGCCGCGTCTTCGGCCTCGAACTGCCTCTCAAGATGATCGAGAAAAATTTTCCGCCTGTCGCCGTCACTCAAGGCATAGGAAAATCGATGGTAAAAATAAACGGCCTTGAGCCAGAACCGAAACAACGAATCCGGGATCGAAAGAATACTGCCATGCTTGTTCAGCATTTCGTTCGCCGTCAATTTCTGAATGATTTTCTTAACTTCGGCCGTCGGACGGCGCAGAAATCTCACAATCTGCGAATATTTTTGATGGCCCGAAGCGACGGCGGCCATCAAGTCACCGGCATACGCCCAGGAAAATCCGTTTCCGGTCAGAAAAAGCCGGCTTTCGAAATAATGATACAAGAGGCCGCGCTCATCGCATAATTCTTCACTCAGGATTCTAAACACGTTTTCACGCGGCAAGCTGTCCGGTCGGCTGTCGCCGGACTGATTTTCCGGTGAGAATCCGGAACGCAAGCTGCCCAAAATGGTTTTCAGGTAGAAAGGATGCGCATCCGTCAGCCGTATCAAGAATCGCTTCAGAAGCGGATCGATTTGTCTGCCCTGCAATTGTTGATCAATAAATTCGACGGCCTCGTCATAGCCGAATGTTTTTAAATCGATGGTCTCGAAATTCCCGAAAAGCAGGCACAATTCGTTTTGCAGGATCGCGCGTGCGCTTTTCAGACGGGAGCTGGTTACGACAAAAAGAGTTTCCTTTTGGGTCATCATCTCGTGCCCAAAGACGGAAAAGGCGTTATTGATTTTCAAATCCGAAATCCGGTCGAAATCTTCTATCACCATGACGATTTTTTTTCCGGACTCTCGCTGGGCGGTTTCCGTCAATCTCATCATGTCCCGGAAGGCCTGATCATATTTCCGTGCGAGCACTGATTTTTTAACTCTTTTCATCTGCCGAACCGTGTTGGGGATCCTCGGGCGGACGGCTTTCAGCAGATTCGCAAAGGTCGGCCGCTCGTCATTCCCTTCAAGGAAATGAAAACCGATTAAAATCTGAGCCATCCACCGGTCACAGAACCGATCAAAGCTCTCATCTTGAAGGCAGGAAAAAAAGATCGGAACTAGCCCAAGCGAGCGGAATCGATCGATGCTTGAACAAATAACGGCCGTCTTCCCGACCTTGGGGACTCCCAGTATCGCAAGGTTTTGCCTGTATCCGTTGACAAAAGCGTCGGTTCTCTTGGCGATCAATTCCAAAACTGATTTCCGGCCAAAAAAATCCGGCACCTCTGCAGAAGAAAAATGCATCCGCGCTCCCGTGATTTAGCGTGTGAGGTTATTGGAGGCGGGTAAATTTCAAACTTCACTATCAAACAAGAATGAAAGCGTCTTAATCAATCCCCGTCTCCACTGATTGACAGATTGATTTTATCGGGCAATCATCTTCCCTTCAAGCGAAAATTGAGCCGGTGTAGTAAGCTAATGAAATGTCCGGTTTTGGTAGCACATGAAATGTCCGCTTTC